>CATJRT010000191.1 GCA_949742895.1 uncultured Eubacteriales bacterium
CATACTCGCCCTG
This sequence comes from uncultured Eubacteriales bacterium, assembly GCA_949742895.1. The sequence continues at coordinate 14 of CATJRT010000191.1, forward strand.
GGCGTTCTCCGGACGCAGGTAGATCACGTTCTTGTTGTCCTCGGTGACGCCCCGGTGGGTGGCGAACATGAGGTTGAATTCCCGGATGCCGGTGAAGTTGTGCTTGCCGCAGTGGGGACAGGGGATGGCGTGGGCCTTGATATACTCGAACATCTCCTCCTTGGTCATGCCGTCGGCGTGGGCCTCGGGGTCGAAGTCATCGATGAGGTTGTCGGCGCGGAAGCGCAGCTTGCACTCCTTGCAGTCCAGCAGGGGGTCGGAGAAGCTGGCCACGTGGCCGCTGGCCTCCCACACCCTGGGGTGCATAAGGATATCTGCGTCCACCTCAAAGCTGTTGTGCCGCTCCTGGATGAACTTTTTCCGCCACGCGTCCTTGACATTGTTCTTCAGCCGGGTTCCCAAGGGGCCATAGTCCCAAGTATTGGCCAGGCCACCGTAGATCTCGCTTCCGGGGAAGATGAAGCCCCGGCCCTTGCAAAGTGCCACGATCTTTTCCATGGTCTTTTCCGTGTTGTTCATGATAAAAAACGCTCCTTTTTAATGGGATCGGCGGTGCGGCAAGTCACACCAGCCAGGTTTTGACGATGGGGACGCGGCGCAGGACCTCCCAGGCCAGCCAGCCGGAGACGAGCAGAAGCAGGCAGACGAAGGGAATGGACAGCACGCAGGGGGAGGCCCCTGCGGAGACGCCCAAGCGCAGGAACAGCCGCAGGAACAGGATGTGGCTGAGGTAGACGCAGAAGGAGGCCCGGGCCAGCCGCCCTGTGAGCTTCACCACCGGGGCGGGCCATTCCTTCCGGCCCAGGATCAGCCCGAACAGTCCCAGAGCCATGAGCATGGGGCCGGGGGACATCCCTTCCAGGAAGATCTCGCTGAGCGCGCCCGAGCGCAGGGACATGGCCGCGCAGCCGCCGAAGGTGATGGCCAGCCCGCACCAGAAGGCCAGATGATACCACCTGCGCCGGATGGAGCCGCCGTACTGCCGCAGGTAATGGCCCAGCAGGGCGTAGCCGATGGCGGAATAGGCCATGTTCATCTTGTGCCAGTCGTCCACCTGGTACACCAGGTTGAAGGGCCGGAAATACCGAGCCAGGGGGATGAGGATGCCGGTGACGAACCACAAAAGCAGCAGGTATTCCAGCTCCCGCCGGGAGGCGTTCCGGACGAACACCCGGGCCACCGGCAGGAAGGCGTACACCAGCAGGGGTATGTGGAGGGAATAGAAATGAAATTCGTGCTGGAGCAGCAGCGTGCCCTTCACCGCCTCCCACAGCCCCGCCAACGTCAGTCCATGGCTGAGCAGTGCGGCAAGCCGGTAGGCGAAGGCCCAGGCCAGCATGGCGCACACGATGCGCAGCAGATTGTGGCCGAACAGCCTGCGCGGCGGGATGTCCCGGCACAGCATCAGCGCGCCGGTACACATGAAGAACAGGGGCACGGCGGGCCGCGCCGGAGCGCCCCAGACCAGCGCGCCCCAAAAGTCCGGGGAGCCGGGGACGGTGGACAGTCCGGTCCCGGCAGTGTGTATGACCAGCACCAGCACGATGGCCAGCGACCGGACCACATCCAGTGATGGGTCGCGGGATGAGAGTTTTTCCGGCATAACGGCCTCCTTTCCAGTCCGCAAACAAAAACGCCCCGAGCCGTTCGGCTCAGGGCGGCAGAAGCTGTCCGATACGGCTCACCCCTTCCCGCCGTCATCCTTGCTGCCTTTGCCCGGCCGTACCAGATGTACCAGCCCCATCACCAGGACCACTACGCCGATGATAATCAGCGCTGCGGCAGCCGCCATCAGGTACATCTGGCTGCGGCCCTCGTTCCGGGTGGTTACGCCCTCGACAAAGGTGAAATCTCCGCCCAGCATCCACATCGCCGCGCCCAGCACAGTCATGCCGACGCCCTCCAGCAGTTCTTTGAGCGCCTTTTTCCGCGCTCCGGCATGGTTTTGTTTGTCATCCATCTCGAAATGCAGCTCCTCTCCGGCCCAGGCGTTCATAAGAGCTTGTTTAACATAACTCAGCACGCCGGCTGGCGGGCCTTTTGCTGCCATACTGCGTTCAATTTTCTTGCAATATACAAAGTATTCCTGCAAAAATTCGCCTTGTCTGGCGGAAAATTTCCTCGTCATCCGGCATACTTCGAGATATGAAACAGGCTCTACGACAGGGGCCAATATTGCAAAAAAGCATATCACGATGCGGGGCAAAAATCAAGGGGGGCCGCCGGGAAAAATTGGCGGAGATTTATACTTTTTTCATTCCCTTTTTTTGAACGATGTGTTATAATACCATAATCTATAAACGCGCAGGAGGGGACCGCCATGCAAAACCGCGTCACCGTCACCGTGGGTGGGCTGAAATACACTCTGCTGGCCGCCGAAGGGGAGGACTACATCCACCGGGTAGCGGACTATGTTAACGAAAAGCTGAGCCAAACGGCAAAATCGGGGAAGATATCCCAGATGGACTGCGCCATCCTCACCGCCATCAACATCGCCGATGACCGGTTCAAGGAGCAGGAAACGTCGGAAAACCTGCGCCGCCAGATCAAGGAGCTGCTGGAGGAATCCTCCAGGCTGAAGCTGGAGCTGAGCGAGGCCAAGCGGGAAGTGTTCAAACTTCAACAGAAACGCTGAGCACTGAGCCGCCGCGAACAGACGAAGCGTGACAACGCAGATATTGAGAGAAACGAGAGAGACGCTTTATGGAGATACTATCCCCCGCCGGAAGTCCCGCAGCGCTCCGGGCGGCGGTGTGCGCCGGAGCGGACGCCGTTTACTTGGGCTTCGGACAATTCAACGCCCGCCGGGGCGCGAAAAACTTTACCCCCGAGGAATTTGCGTCATCGGCGGCTTATTGCCGCCTGCGGGGTGTGAAGGTCTACCTCACACTGAATACCCTGTGTTCCGACCGGGAGCTGCCCGCCGCCGTGGACTGCGCGGTCCAGGCATCCAGGTTGGGGGCGGACGCGGTGCTGGTGCAGGACATGGGCCTGGTCAGGGCCCTGCGGCAGGCCGCCCCAGACCTGCCCCTCCACGCCTCCACCCAGATGACCCTGCACAGTCTGGACGGAGTGAAGGAGGCGGCGGACTTGGGCATTACCCGGGCGGTGCTGGCCCGTGAGCTGTCCCGCCGGGACATCGCTTATATCTGCGAAAAATCCCCCATTGAGATTGAGGTGTTCGTCCACGGCGCACTGTGTATGTGTTATTCCGGGCAGTGCTTCATGTCCTCTGTCATCGGTGGGCGCAGCGGCAACCGGGGTATGTGCGCCCAGCCCTGCCGTTTGCCCTACGGCTGGGGGGACCTGGCGGACGGCTATCCCCTGTCCCTCAAGGATATGTCCTTGGCGGGCCACCTGAGGGAGCTTGCGAACATGGGGGTGGCCAGCGCAAAAATCGAGGGCCGCATGAAGCGGCCCGAATATGTCTATACCGTCACCAAGGTGTATGCCGACGCACTGCGGGAGGGACGGGAGCCCACGGCAGAGGAGCTGCACCGGCTGGAGCAGGCGTTCTCCCGCCAGGGCTTCACCGACGGCTACTACATGGAGAAAAAGGGCCCGGATATGTTCGGCGTGCGGGAAAAGACCCCGGAGCCGAAGCAGCTTTTCGCCCAGGCCCGCGCCGCCTATGAGAAGGGGGAGGGGCCGGGCGTTCCGGTGAAGCTGTACGCCCTGATCCGGGCCGGGGAGCCGGTGCAGGTGGGCGTGGAGGACAAGGAGGGCCGGGTGGTCACCGCCGCCGGAGACACCCCCGAGGTGGCCCGGAAGCGGGCCACCAGCCGCGCCGACGTGGAGGGCCAGCTTGCCAAGACCGGCGGTACACCCTATCGGGCGGAGGAGGTGCGGTGTCTGGTGGAGGACGGGCTGTCCGTTCCCCTGTCCGCCCTGAACAAGCTCCGGCGGCGGGTGTTGGACGAGCTTTCCGCCCAGCGCTCCGCCCTGCCTCAGCGCCGCCATGTGGAGTTTAAGCCAGGGGTGCGGTACGAGGGCTTTCATGGAGAGCCGGACGTGTGCGTTTCCCTGCGCCATGCCAGGCAGCTCACCTTCGAGCTGATGAAGGCCCGCCCCGCTCGCATCGACCTGCCTGTGGAGGAGATTGCCGCCCACCCGAACGAGGTGAAGGCGACCATACAGCGCGGGGTGCCGGTGGCGGCGGTGCTGCCCCGGATCTGCTTCGACCGGGAGCTGGACGGGCTGCGCAGGCAGCTTACAGCCTGCCGTGAGGCGGGGGTGGCGGAGGTCTATGCAGGCAATCTGGGCATGGCCGCCGTGGCCCGTGAGCTGGGCTTTACCCTCCGGGGGGATTTCGGCCTCCAGGTGTTCAACAGCCAGGGCATTAAAGAGTACAAGCGGCTGGGCTTCCAGTCCCTCACCGCGTCCTTTGAATTGAAGCTGGCCCAGGTCCGGGACCTGAACAAGGCGGTGGATCTGGAGCTGATTGCCTACGGACGCCTGCCGCTGATGATTACGGAAAACTGCGCCGTGAAAAACCAGTCGGGTAAGTGTACCTGTGGCAACGTGAACCTGCTCCGGGACCGGAAGGGGGTCCGCTTTCCGGTGGAGCGGACCTTCGGCTGCCGCAGCGAGCTGCTCAACGCCAACAAGGTGTTTTTGGCGGACAAGCCGGCGGACTGGAAAAACGCGGGCCTGCGGGCGGTGCGCCTGCTGTTCACCACGGAAAACGGGGTGGAGTGCGCCCAGGTGCTGGAGGCCTACCGGGGGCGCGGGAACTATGTCCCCAACAGCTACACCCGTGGGCTGTATTACCGGGACGTGGAGTGAGGCCCGGCGGGACGGGCGAGCTCCGTGCCCAGCCGCACCGCCGCCCGGAACAGGGTCTGGTCGTGGATGGTCTCCAGCTTCAGGCCCACATCGGCGTAGGCTTCCATCAGTTCCTCCCCGCCTTCTCCCAGGCGGAGGCGCATTTCGTCCTCCAAAGCGTACCGCTGGGCAGTCAGCTCTTTTTCGGCCTGTGTCTGCATGTCCAGTTGACCGATTTGAGTTTCTACCATATAATACAAGTCGTTTATGAGCTTCATTACAATAATTGCCCCTTTCGGAGTAATTATGCTTTCTCTGATAGGGGTATGTCAAGGGGTATTTATGGGAAATTTAGCAATGCGGATGAGAGAGCTTCGCAAAGCGGCTGGTTTCTCTCAGGAAGCCGTTGCAAAGCGGCTTAATGTAGGTATGTCGACGTATTGCCGTTATGAATATGGCGAGCGGGAACCCAGTGCCAGCACTGTCGCGGCACTGGCAAGGCTCTATCAGGTCACTTCTGATCATCTTCTTGGGTTGGACAGGCAGCCCCGTACGGATAAACCCAGTATCGTCCTGGCCTCCAAGTCCCCCCGGCGCAAGGAGCTGCTGGAGCAGATCAGCTTGCGGGAGTTCAAGGTATCCGCCCCCAATGTGGATGAAACGGTGGAGGCGGGGCTGTCCCCGGCGCAGATGGTGGAGGAGCTGTCCCGGCGCAAAGCTGACGCGGCGGCAAAGCGGGCGGGACCGGAGGATCTGATCGTCGCCGCGGACACGGTGGTGGCGGTGGACGGCCAGGTGCTGGGCAAGCCCCGGGACGAGGGGGACGCGTTCCGGATGCTCTCCCTGCTGTCTGGCCGGGAGCACCGTGTCTGCACCGGAGTAACGGTACTGCAAGGGGGGCGGGCCGTCACGGAGCACGAGGAGACCGCCGTTACCTTCCGGGCGCTGTCCGACGGGGAAATCTGGGGCTACATTGCCACCGGAGAGCCGATGGACAAGGCGGGGGCCTACGGCATCCAGGGCGCCGGGGCGCTGCTGGTGTCCGGCATCCGGGGGGACTACAGCAACGTGGTGGGCCTGCCGGTGTCCCGGCTGGGCCGTATGTTGAAAGGATTTGGGCTGGACCTGCTGGCCCCAAAGGCGCAGTAACATGACCGTCTCCGCCCCGTCCGGGGCAGACGTGTCCGCTCCATTGGCGCAATGCTATCCCCACCCCCTGCGGAGGCGGGGCATACCTACCCACAGATGGGAGAATATTCATGAAGCAATTTTTTCGCAACAACGGTGCGTTAATTGTGGTGGCGGCGGTGCTGCTGGCGGCAGTGCTGGCGCTGGGGTCCTACATTTTGGGCTTCGACCCGCTGTCCAGTGCGCTGGAGGTGCTGGCCACGCCGTTCCGGGCGGCGTCCAGCGCGGTGACAAACTGGACCGAGGCGCAGTATGACAAGGCGTTCCGCTACGAGGAGCTAACGGCGGAGAACGAGGCCCTCCGGGCAAGGGTGGCGGAACTGGAGCAGGACGCCCTGGCGGGGCAGGACGCCCAACGGGAGAACGAGCGCCTGCGGGACCTGCTTGGCCTGGCGGAGGAGCGGCCCGAGCTGCAATACCGGGACGCGTCGGTGGTGCGCCGCTCATCGTCCAACTGGACCTCTGACCTGACCATCGACCGGGGCACCCTGGGCGGCGTAGAGGTGAACGACTGCGTCATCGATCAGCACGGCCACCTCATCGGCGTGGTTACCCAGGCGGACCCTAACTCCAGCGTGGTTACCACCATCCTGGACCCCACCATGGAGCTGGGCGGGCGGGTGGCCCGCACTGACGAGGACGCGATTTTGGAGGGAGATTTCACCCTCATGCTCAGCGGGCTGCTGCGGCTGTCCTTTTTGTCGGAGGAGGCCCTGCTGGTGTCCGGCGACCAGGTGACCACCTCGGGCCTGGGCGGGATATATCCGCCGGGGCTGGTGGTGGGTTCGGTGCGGTCCCTTCAGGTGGAGGCCGACGGCATCAGCCGCTATGCGGAGGTGGAGCCTGCCGCCGACATCGCCGGGGCGCGGTATGTTTATATCATAGTAGATTATGGAGCATGAAGCAGGCGGCGGGGATATTCCCCGCCGCGTTTCCTAAAGAAAGAGAGTGAGCGTATGGCGGAGCTGACCCCCATGATGCGGCAGTATTTCAAGATTAAGGAGCAGCACCCGGACTGCCTGCTGTTTTTCCGGCTGGGCGATTTCTACGAGATGTTCAACGAGGACGCCAGGCTGGGGGCGGAGGAGCTGGGGCTGACCCTCACCACCCGGGACCGGGGCAAGCCCGAGGAGGAGCGCACCCCCATGTGCGGCGTGCCCTATCACTCCGCCCAGAACTACATCGCCCGGCTTATCAAGCGGGGATATAAGGTGGCCATCTGCGAGCAGATGGAGGACCCGGCCACTGCCAAGGGCCTGGTGGACCGGGACATCATCCGCATCGTCACCCCTGGCACCGCCATGGACGACGTGATGCTGGACGAGAGCCGGAACAACTACATCTGCGCCGTCTACCAGGACAGCGTCGGGGCGGGGCTGGCCCGGTGCGATTTGTCCACGGGGCAGTTCGCCTGCGCCCCCTTCCGGGGGAAGGACTGGCTGGCCCACCTGCTCAACGCCCTGGCGGCCTGCCCGCCCAGCGAGGCGATTTTATCCGACGCTGCGGCGGCGGAGGGAGAGCTGGCCGGGTTTTTGAAGGAACGGCTGGGGTGCCTGTGCCAGCGGGGAGCGGAGGTGCGCTTCCGGCCCGCCCAGGCGCTGGACGCCCTGCGTTCCTGCGGCCTGTGGGGGGAGGAGCCCTTCCCGGAGGAGGACGGCCCCCGTCTGTGCCTGCAAGCCGCCGGCGCTCTGGCGGCCTACCTCACCGAAACCCAAAAGACCGACCTGCACCACCTCGGCCCCCTGTCCATGGAGGAGGGGGACCGGGGGGTGATGGAGCTGGACCTCACCGCCCGCAAGACGCTGGAGCTGACCGAAACCTTCCGGGGCAAGGAGAAAAAGGGCTCTTTGCTGTGGGTGCTGGACAAGACCAGGACGCCAATGGGACACCGGCTCATCCGTGCATGGCTGGAGCAGCCCCTGTGCTCCCCTGCCGCCATCGCGAAGCGGCAGGACGCGGTGGCGGCGCTGGTGGGCGACGCGGTGGCCCGTGAGGAGCTGGCCCTCAGCCTGCGCCGGGTGCCCGATTTGGAGCGGCTCATCGGTAAGGTGGTATACGGCAGCGCCAACGCCCGGGATATGCTGTTGCTGGCGGACGGCCTTGCCGTTCTGCCCGAGCTGGCGCGGCAGGGCGCAGGGCTGGACAGCCGGGCCATCGGCCCGCTGGTGCGTGAGCTGGGCGGGCTGGAGGAGCTGGAACAGCGGCTCCACGCCGCTATCCGGGACGACGCCGACGATGACCGCCTGCCCTTCACCATCCGGGAGGGAGGCTTTATCCGGCCGGGGTACGACGGGGAGGTGGACCGCCTCCGGGACGTGCTGGACCACGGTACGGACATGATGGCGGCGCTGGAGGTCCGGGAAAAGGAGCGCACCGGTATCAAAAGCCTGAAGGTGCGCTATAACAAGGTATTCGGCTATTACATCGAGGTATCCAAGAGCTACTACAGCATGGTGCCCGAGGACTACATCCGCAAGCAGACTTTGGTGAACTGCGAGCGGTTCTTCACCCAGGAGCTGAAAAACCTGGAGCACGAGATTTTGTCCGCACAGAGCCGGGTGACGGCGCTGGAATACCAGCTCTTCTGCCAGCTCCGGGACGAAGCCGCCGCCCAGGTTAGGAGGGTGCAGGAGGCAGCGGCCTGCGCAGCCCAACTGGATGTGCTCACCTCTTTTGCCGCCGTGGCGGCACAAAACAATTATTGCCGCCCCGCTGTGGACAGCGGCGGCGTCATCGATATCCGGGAGGGGCGCCATCCGGTGGTGGAGCGGATGCTGAAGGACGCCCTGTTCGTTCCCAACGACACATACATGGACGGCGGAGACCACCGCTTGGCCATCATTACGGGACCCAACATGGCGGGCAAATCCACCTATATGCGCCAAGTGGCCCTCATTGTGCTCATGGCACAGATGGGCAGCTTCGTCCCCGCCCGGTCCGCCCGAATCGGGGTGGTGGACCGGGTATTCACCCGCATCGGGGCCTCCGACGACCTGAGCGCGGGGCAGTCCACCTTCATGGTGGAGATGACCGAGGTGGCAAATATGCTGAAAAACGCCACACCCCGCTCTCTGCTGGTGCTGGACGAGATTGGCCGGGGCACGTCCACCTACGATGGTATGTCCATTGCCCGGGCGGTGCTGGAGCACTGCGCGGACAAGAAGCGGCTGGGGGCCAGGACGCTGTTCGCCACCCACTACCACGAGCTGACCGAGGTGGAGCAGGCCCTCGAGGGCGTACAGAACTACCACATCGCGGCCAAAAAGCGGGGAGAGGGCATTGTGTTCCTGCGGAAGATCGTCCCCGGCGGGGCGGACCAGAGCTATGGCATCGAGGTGGCTAGGTTGGCCGGGGTGCCGGGGCGTGTCATCGA
>CATJRT010000192.1 GCA_949742895.1 uncultured Eubacteriales bacterium
AAGGTGTAGTAATTCTGTCCGAAGATGGCGGGGTCTAAGAATCTGTACTGGCTGAAAATGTCCATCGCGTCATTCTGCACCGGGGTGCCGGAGAGGATGAGCTTGTACCGGGCCTGGTCGCCCAGCCGGTGCATGGCCTTGCTTTGGGCGGCGTCGAAGGGCTTGATGCGCTGGCTCTCGTCGCAGATGATGAGGTCGGCGTCAAAGGCTTGCAGACGCTCAAAGATGCCATCTCTCCATGTACTCTCATAATTTATCACCGCCACCAGCAGCGCCGGGAACGGCCACTTTTCCAGGTCATCCAGCTCCTTGAGGCGCTGAGCTTTTGTGCCCAGCAGGGTGCGCACGGTGTAGGGAAAGTCGGCGTACTCTTGGAACTCTTTGGGCCACACGGCGCACACGCTGGTGGGGGCCACGATGAGCACCCGGCGGAGGTGCCCCAGCTTGTAGCCGGTCCCGGCCACGGCGATGGCAGTCAGGGTCTTGCCGCAGCCCATCTCGAACAGGAAGCCGAAGCCTTTGCCCTGGGTTGTCACAGGTAACTTCATTAGCTGCCTCCTTTTATCGGTCAACGATTTTTATCTGTATTTCATTCTGGCCGCAATGATTCTCCGCGGCTAACTGCACTTTGGTAGCGGTAACCTCTCCGGGGAAACTCCCCCGGACAGTAACGGCGCATAGTTCTTTGCCCTGCAAGCAGAACATGATCCACGGCTCTTTCATGGGGCATCACCCGCCTGAATCCAGCCAAACTCCAACAGCGCCATATTGGCCCCCCGCACCTGGTGGGCATAGAGCGGCAGCTTCACCGGGTACTTGTAAAAGGGCTTTGGCTCCAGGTTGACCCGCTCCCGGTCCACCGCGTCCAGCACCTGGCGCAGTTCCCGGCGGCGGGCGGCCACACTGGAGGTCAGGCCGGAGATACCAGCCAGCTTGTCCAGCAGCTCCAGGTCGGCGGTGCCCTCCAGTTGCTTCAGTTTTGCGTTCCACCGCATCTTGTTCCAGCTCTTAATAATGGTGAACTGAGAGTTGGTCATCTGGATCAGGATGAGGGTGGTGCCGTCCAATTTCATTTGCATTTTTTGCCTCCATTTTTTGTCCGTAGCACATAGACACATTTTTCTACCCGATAGCACTCAAAAACCTCTTGCAGGCCGTTCCCGCTGCGGAAACGCTGAACCACCTTCAGCCGGTTGCGGGCCTGCTGGGCATTGTCATACTCAAAGCACATATTCTGCCGCTTACAGGCCAGAAAGCTCTTGATCTCCGTGATCTCCGGAGCCTCCCTGCTGCCGTTTTTCCGAGGCTTGGGCAGATACTCCAAATCATAGGAGGTTTTCACTTAATACACCTCCGTGTAGGGAATGTAGTCCAGGTTGTCCTCTGTCACCACGTCGGCCCAGGTAACGTCCTCGGTGCCGGGTATGACTTCATCCAGGCTGATAGTCTGGATGCGGCGCCTTTGCTTTCTCCGCTCGTTGTCTATTGCCGAGCTCATGCTCCACCAGGCCAGGGTACTGAATTCGTACTGGTACAGTTCTGGGCGGGCGAACCAGTTTTTTACCGTCAACAAGTAACGGAATACCACTACATCGTACCAGTCATCTGCTGGGAGCCGGTTGGCAGCAAGGAACCGGGGAATCATGTAGGCGTTTTGGGTGGCTACGGCCTGTTCAACTGGCGTGAGGAGACTAAGCCGCATCCGGGCAGTTGACAAGCCTCTCACCCCCTGGTATAATTGAATTAAACATTTCTATAAGCTCCTTTTCTGCCCATCCGCGATTGCCGTCGCGGGTGGGCGCTTTTTTACAGTTTTTCATGGCTTTCCTTGTGGCGCATTTCATACAATGCTACGATTTCTCTATATTTTTGAATCTGCTGGGCTTGGATGTACGCGACCTTTGAAAGACGGATGATGTATCCAATCAGAGCCGCATATAAAATGACATTTCCGCAAATGGTCAGCATCAGTCCGCGCATCACTCTACCCACATCCTCTCCGGCACCGCCCACAGTAGCCGCTCAAATTCCTGGGCCTCCTTGCGGAAATCCTGGAAGCCTGCCGCCTCGGCCTTCTCGTAGGCGGCGTTCAGGTCTTTCACCGCCTGGAGAACCGAACTGCTTTCGTCCCGCAGCACGTCAAGCGTGGCCTGGAGGTAGTCGTACCGCTGCCGGACATCCAGGAATGCCACCAAAATCCCCACGCTCTGCCCAATGATGGAGAGCATTTCCGCCTTTGTGTGGCGCATGAGCCGCTTTCCCGCCTCTGACGTGGCCAGTTCCATGTCGTAGCCGGTGAGGGAGAAATAGTCCTCCTGTAATGAATCAAACCCCACTAAATCATAGCGGTTTCCGATGAGTGCCACGGTGCAGTCGTCATACTGGCGGGACATGCTGTCCGAGTCCCAGCCGCCTACCTCATACAGCTGTTCCAGTAGAAGACCCGCTTTGGCCGAAAGGTCGCTGCAGGACAGCATGAACTCGTGGGCTTCCTCATCGCTGCCGTCCAGAGCTTCGGTCAACGTGTCAATATCTCCAGCGAACCAGGCCACGTCATCGCAGGCTTCCACAATCTCCTCCAGCTCCCTTTGAATGTGCTCGTAACCCATGCTGGCAAGAGCGGGGCGCTTGT
>CATJRT010000193.1 GCA_949742895.1 uncultured Eubacteriales bacterium
GTTTGCGAGAGATTTTGCGTCAGAGTGCGGCGCAATTTTGCGGGAATAATTTGTTTATTTCAAAAAATTGCAACAAATTTCTGGCGTGAAATATCCGCAAAGCGCCGCAGACGTATCGAATCAGTGCTACCTTAACTCCCTTTTCAGCCGTTGCCCACCCAGCCACTGCCGCAGCAGCCACACCGCCTCCGGCGACAGCAGCAGCAGCGCGGGCAGGTTCGCCAGCGCCAGCAGGCCGTTGAACACATCCACAAGCTGCCACACAGCCGTCAGGTCCCCCACCGCGCCGAAGATGATGCAGGCGGGGAAAATAAGCTGATACAGCCCCACTACCCACCGGGAAGAGGTGAGCGTTTCCAATCCCCGCCGCCCGTAGTATCCGGAGCCAAGCAGAGAGGTAAAGGCAAACAGGATCAGGCTCACCGCCACCATCCACTCCCCCGCCTCGCCGAACAGGGCAGCAAAGCCCGCTGCCGTCAGCGGCGCACCCAGCATATCCGCTGGAACTACCCCGCTTTCAACCAGGGCCAGCGCCTGGTTGGGGTCATACACCCCGGTAGTAAGTATCACCAGAGCGGACACTGTGCAGATAACCATGGTTGCGAAAAACACTTCAAAAATACCCCACATCCCTTGCTCTGCCGGTTCCTCCACATCGGCGCAGGCATGGGCAATGGCAGACATACCCAGCCCCGCCTCATTGGTGAACACTCCCCGGGAGACCCCATATCGCAGAGCGGCACCCATGGCGTACCCACCTACTGCCGCACGGGGAGCAAAGGCGTAGGAGAGAATCTGCTGAAAAGCGGTGGGGACAGCCTGCCAATGGAATGCGATCACCGCCAGCCCACCGCCCACGAACAGCAGCGCCATGGCAGGCACCAGCAGCTCGCACAGCTTCCCTACCCGCTTCACGCCCCCCACCAGTACGATGCCGGTGACTATGGCCAACACCACACCAACCACCATGGGATTCGTCCCTGCCGCAGCGTTCAGGGCGGTGGCGATGGAGTTTGCCTGAGCCAGGTTGCCCCCTGCCAGCGTCTCGGCTACACAGAATAGGGCGAACAGCTTTGCCAGTCCAGGCAAACACAGTCCCTTTTCCATATACGCCATTGGCCCGCCCCGCCAGCAGCCGTCCTTTCCCTTCTCCCGGTAACGCACCGCCAAAATTTTCTCTGCGCACCCGGTCATCATACCGATCAGCGCAGACATCCACATCCAAAATACCGTCCCCGGACCGCCATAGAAAATAGCGGTGGCCACCCCGGCGATAGAGCCAGTGCCCACAGTAGCGGCCAAGGCGGTGGACAGTGCCTGGAGCTGAGTCACGCCCCGGCCCTCACGCTTTTCCTTTTTCCGCTGGAGCAGGGACCCTATCGTGGTTTTCCACCATGTCCCCACGCCAAATATCTGAAAAAAGCCGGTGCGCAGGGAGTACCACAACCCTACGATCAGAAACGCCACCAGGAGCGGCCCGCCCCACAAAAAATCCGCTGCCGCAGAAAAAAACGCCATGTCCGCATACCTCCCAATCGGGAGCCTCCCCCAGCGCCGCCGTCAGCCGGTGGCGCGAAGGCTCCTGTTTTGAACGTATGCGGACATGGTACAGGTTATTCGGTTACCCCTCCCAGGGTGCGGACTTCTTCCGCTCCTTTTTCCGGTTCAGCCACTCTGGCTTCTTCCACAGCTTCAGCCGGGCGGCTTGGTCGGGTAGAAAACCCAGGCGGGGGAGGACCGGCAGCAGGGCGGCAAACAGCGCCGCCAGCATGAGTGTTTGTACCGGCAGCATGATGGCGTTTTTGACGGCACTCTGGGACACGATCAGCCAATAGCCCTTGCCGCCAGAGTACCATAGATAAGTACCCAGCCCCCCTAAAAACACGTTTTGCAGGTTGGTGGCCAGCTTGGCCAGGAACACCCGCAGCACTGTTACCTCCGCCCGGTAGAAGAACAGGGAGTAGGTGAACACCCCCAGTATGGTGGGGAGGATATAAAAGGGATTGTACCCCTCGGTGGGATTCATGAAATTGGACACCGTGTCCTCCACGAAGCCAAACAGCAGGGCATTCACCGGCCCCCCCACCAGGGCGCACAGGGCCCGGGCCAGGAATCCCCAGCTCACCCGGATGTTGTTCACCACCGGCACGGACTTCAGGTAGGACAGCGCCACACAGGCGGCCACCATCAGGGCGGAAAACACCAGCGTGCGCAGCTTTTTGGAGTCTGTCAGGGCTTCCCGCCAGTAGGCGCGGGAAAAGGGCGTTTTGTACAGGTTTTTGGACATAAAGAAAGACCTCCTTTGTTTTTTCGGCAGCCCTGAAAAGGGTATGCCGCACAAAAGAAGCCAAAAGGGCGCAACTCCACCATGCGGCAGCGGGATGCGGAGGGCGCACTGCGGGCCTATGGCTCTTCGTCCAGCGGACAACTCCCCGTCCCGCCGGCACTTGTACACACGCGCTCCTACTCTGCCTGTTGGAGATAGTGTACTCCATATAAGGACAAATTGCAAGAGGCAAGTAAAAAAGTTCTTTCATATGCGACAATAGGCTCCATCAAGCACGTTCCCTTATTTTATCGTTTTTTAAGCGAAGA
>CATJRT010000194.1 GCA_949742895.1 uncultured Eubacteriales bacterium
GATCTTAATGGAGAAATACGTTTGTGTCTGCGGCTGGGAGTACGACCCCGCAGTGGGCGACCCAGACGGAGGCATTGCCCCCGGCACCGCCTTTGCCGATATCCCGGACGACTGGGTCTGCCCGGTGTGCGGCCTGGGGAAGGACGCGTTCCACGAGGCGTGAGCAAAAAAGGGCCGGAGCTGAAAAGCTCCGGCCCTTTCTGTTTGAAGATCAGCGCATGGTGAGATAGCCGCGGTACTGCCTGAGGTTGTCGCTGGCGGCCATGTCGGAAAGGAACATACTGACGATGTAGAAGTTGGGCTTCAGGAAGGGGAACTGCGCTTGGGGCGCGGCGGCGGGCTCGTCTTTTGCCCAGTCGGGCTGGGCCATGTCCTTCGTCCCTTCCACAGCGGCGGCATACCACTCGTCGGGACCGTCGAACCACATCTCCACCAGGCGGTGGAACTGGCAACCGGCCACGTCGTGATAAATTTTGCTGGATACGAAGCGGTTGACCTCGGGACGGTCCTTGAAGTAGGGGACGAAGACCTCCTCGAACCACTTCTCGCCGGTCTTCTCGCAGGGCCAGCGCAGCACGAACTGCCATCGGTAGTTGGGGCCGTCGTCGATGGTGCGGCCCGCTCCCTTGTAGTCGTCCTGCCAGTTGATGGGCACATGGGCGAACACAAAGGGGGGCATCCCATTGTCGCCGCCGGAAGCGCGGTGGGCGTCGCCATCCATGTTCTCGTCGCCGGCCAGGGCCTCGTCGGTGTCGGGCAGCATCCCCTGCCAGCGCAGGACGTGGGTCGGCATACGCTCGGCAAAGATGTTGTTGTGCATCTCGGGCGTCAGCTCGTTCATCATCCAGTAGTGTTCGGTCATCTGCATCCGGCGGGCACCGAAGCGCTCCCCCTCAGGGGGGACGGGCAGGGCGTTGTAGAACGCGTACTTATTGCAGTAGGGGGTGAACTTGCTGATGCTGTCGGGGATATGGACGGCATAGAGCCAATGCTGGAGGCGGTGGCGGTATTCCTCGCGCACGCAGTCCACATAGATCACGCTGCGCATGGGGCGGTATTCAAAGGCCATTGGAAAAACTCCCTTCTGTTTGTTGGATATTTATAGTATACAGAAAAAGAAAGGGGCTGTCAACTGCGGTTTCTTGTGAAAAATGTGACACAGTTTGCGGCTTTCCCATGGCCTGTTGCGGACCGTCAGCCCACGTTTCCGTTCTCGTCGATGGTGGTCAGCTTCATGGAGTCGCCGTCCTTTTCGATGATGCACAGCTTGTCGCCGCACACACCACCGGCCACGAAATCCCTGCCAGAATACTCGCAGACCAGGCTGGGGCTGCTCACATCCATATCCTTCATCATATAAATGAGGTGCGGGGCACTCACGGTATTTCCCATGTGTTCCGGCTCGTACTTGCTGTTATAGACGCCAAACAGGTTGTTCCCCAGCACGAATTTGGGTACGCCCATCTCCCGCCAGTAGAAGGAGCCGTCCGCCGGTTCTTCGCCAAAGTGGCCCAGATCGGTGGTCTCCACGGTCCTCAGGTTCCCCTCCATGTCATCATAGAACATGGCCTCATACTGCCACCTGTCGTCCTCGTAGTACTGTTTTGCCATGAGAAATGCGTTGGCACCAAAGGCGAAAAAGCTTCCGTTGACGGGGACAAAAGCGGCATTGTCATATGCGTTTACCGTAGCCCGCTTTTCCATCTCCGCATCCAGGTTGGCGTCCAGCGCCAGCTCGTACACGTTCATGAACGCGCTGCGTCCCCTTCCTTCCGCAATGAAGAGGTAAAGCGTCTTTCCATCGGTGACCAGTTCGCTGACCCCGCCGATATATTCGGCGCTCTTGTATAAGCGGGACGGCTGTTCGCTCCCGTCCCGGGGCATGGTCCAAAGCCGGACGCCCATAGACTTGCCGACCGATGTAAAATAGATGCGTTCGCCGATGACCAGCATTTTGGAGACGTCGTCGCCGTAGTACCCCAGGTCGCGCTCCTCCTTGGTGGCCAGGTCGATGGCCCTGATGTAGCAGTCGATGGAGTAGTAGAGCTCGCCGTCCAGCAGATTGAAATTCTTTGCGTCGCTGTCCAGTTCCGGAATATAGCTTTCACATTCACTTCCATCCAGCTTCATCCTCCACAGCCCGTTTTCCCTTATGCTGTTGGAGCCGAAATAAATATATGTATCGTCTGCGGCGAACGCGCTGCTGAAGTTGTCATTGCCGGAAATCAGATTGAGGATATTGTTCCCCACGCCGTCAAGCCGGGAAAAATCCAGGACTTTGGGCTGGTCTGGTTCTTCGCTGTTCTCCGGCGTTTTCTCGTCCTCCCCGCCGGGGGCGGCGGAGCTGCCGGGCTTGGCGCTGGCGTCCGGCTTTTCGCCCTGGGGGCCGCATCCGGCCAGGCACGCCAGCAGCAGGGCGCACAGCAGAAGGGCGGATATGATGGTCTTTTTCTGTTTGTTCAAGATGATCCTCTCCTTTTTTTCGTCTTGGGCCCAAGACGAAGCGATCTATATAGATCGCTTCATGATGACCATTCATATACCGGCCCGCTTCCGGGATCAAGATTTGGGATACCCCGCGCCCGGGACGTGTCCCCCGTCCATCGATTGACAGTGGAGTGCGGATGTGATATCCTGTATCAGGAAAAATCTGCTCATCAGGAGGGATCGGCTTGGCGCTGCTGTCCATCATCGTCCCCTGCTTCAACGAGGCGGAGGCCATCAAGACCTTTTATACCAAAACGGCGGCAGTGTGCGCGGCCCTGCCAGACATGGAGACAGAGTACATCTTCGTGGACGATGGCTCCCGGGACGGCACCCTGTCCATGCTCCGCGCCCTGGCGGGAAAGGACGGCGCGGTGCGCTGGCTGTCCTTCTCCCGGAACTTCGGCAAGGAGGCGGCGATATACGCCGGGCTGGAGCACGCCAGGGGGGACTACGCCGCCGTGATGGACGCCGACCTTCAGGACCCGCCGGAGCTGCTGCCCGAGCTGCTTGAGGCGGTGCGCGGCGGAGAGTGGGACTGCGCCGCCGTCCGGCGGGTGGACCGGAAGGGGGAGCCGCCCATCCGCTCCTGGTTCGCAAGGCAATTCTATAAACTTATCAAAAGGA
>CATJRT010000195.1 GCA_949742895.1 uncultured Eubacteriales bacterium
CGCGCTGCGGGAGGCCCTGCGCCTGCCCTCCTGCCGCAAGCGGTTCCCTCGGGACATCGGCAAGGAGCGGCCATGCCTCAACTTCCACATGGGGATGTGCGAGGGCTACTGCCGGGAGGAGATGGACCAGAGCCAGTATGGGCGGTCCATCGGCCAGGCGGTGCGGCTGCTGGAGGGGCGACAGGACGAGGTGGTGGACGAGCTGACCGCTGAGATGGAGCTGGCGGCGGAGGGGCTGCGGTTTGAGAAGGCCGCGCAGCTCCGGGATCGGATCCGGTCCATCCAGCTTTTGGGGAAGCGGCAGAAGGCGGTGGCCGGGTCGCTGGCGGATACCGATGTGGTGGGTTATCATCGCGGAGAGGCCAAGAGCTGCTGGGGGGTGCTCCACTATATGGGAGGGGAGCTGGCGGCCAAGGACTGGGAACTGCTGGGCGTGCCTATGGAGGAGGACGAGGCCGCCACCGTGTCCGCCCTGGCGGCGCAGTATTACGGAGGGCGGAGCCAGCTCCCCCGGCAGATCCTCCTGCCCTGTGACATCGACGAGCAGGTGGAGCTGGCCCGGATGCTCACCGAAGCGGTGGGCCGCAAGGTGGAGGTGTTCACTCCCCGGCGAGGGGCCAAGATGGAGCTGGTGAAGCTGGCCAACGAGAACGCCGCGGAGGAGGTCCTCCGGGCCACCACGGCGGAGGAGCGGCGCTCCAAGCTCACCGAGGCGTTGGGGGCTATGCTGGGGCTGGACGCACTGCCCCGGCGCATCGAGGCGTTCGACATCTCCAACACTGGAAGCTCGGACATCGTGGCGTCCATGACCGTCCACATCGATGGCAAGCCGCTGAAACGGGATTACCGCCATTTCAAATTGAAGGATATGTCCCATGCCGACGATTATGCCTCCATGAAGCAGGTGGTGGAGCGGCGGTTTCTCCGTTATCTGGACAGGGACGAGAAGTTCGCGGACCGGCCTGACCTGCTGCTCATGGACGGCGGCGCGGGGCAGGTGAAGGCGGCCCAAGAGGCCATGGGGGAGCTGGGCATATCTGGCGTACCGGTGTTCGGCATGGTGAAGGATGACCGGCACCGCACCCGCGCCCTAGTGGCCGGGGACGGCCGGGAGATCGGCATACAGGCTAATCAGGCCCTGTTCGCCATGGTGGGCCGCATCCAGGAGGAGACCCACCGCTTCGCCATCGAATTCCACCGGCAGCAGCAGGCGGGGCACCTGAAGGGGTCCGCGCTGGACGGCATCCCCGGCGTAGGGCCAACGAGGAAGGCGGCGCTGCTCAAGCGCTTTAAGAGCGTCAAAGCGGTGAAGGTGGCCACACAGGAGGAGCTGGCGGCTGTTGTGCCAAAGAGTACGGCCCAGGCGGTGTGGCAGCATTTCCACCAGAGCAAGGGACAACCAGGAGAGGATGAGGAGACATGAGAGTCATCACCGGAACCGCCCGAGGCAAGCGGCTGGCGGAGCTGCCCGGACTGGATACACGCCCCACCACCGACCGGGTGAAGGAGGGACTCTTCAGCGCCATACAGTTCGACATCGAAGGTAGGCGGGTGCTGGACCTGTTCGCGGGGACAGGACAGCTCGGCATCGAGTGCCTGAGCCGGGGGGCGGCTTTCTGCGACTTTGTGGACAACGCCTCTGCTGCGCTGGAGGTGACGCAAAAAAACGTCCGCGCCTGTGGCCTGGAGGAACGTGCGGCGTTCCACAGGAAGGACTTCGGTGCTTTTCTTGGTGGAGCGAAGGAAAAATATGGCCTGATCTTTCTGGACCCGCCCTATGCATCCGGAAATCTGGAGCGGGCGTTGGAGCAGATCGCGGCGATTGACATTGTGGTGAAAAATGGTATAATAGTGTGCGAAAGTCCGGCGGACCACGCGCTGCCTGAGCTGGCGGCCCCCTACGAGAAGGGGCGGGAATACCGCTATGGCAAAATCAAGGCGACCATATACCGCAGGGGGGCATGACCCATGAAACGCGCCATCTATCCTGGTAGCTTCGACCCGGTGACGCTGGGACATTTAGACATTATTAAGCGGGCCGCCGTTATATTTGACGAGCTGATTGTGTGCGTCAGCGTCAACTCAGCCAAGAACAGCGGACTGTTTTCCCCGGAAGAGCGGGTGGCGTTGATTCGGGCGGTGACAGATGACCTGCCCAATGTGCAGGTGGACTGTTCACGGGAGCTGGTAGCAGCCTATGCCAAGCGCAACCGGGCGCGGGTGCTGGTGAAGGGGCTGCGGGCGGTGTCCGATTATGAGGCGGAGATACAGATGGCCATGATTAATGCCAAGCTCAACCCAAAGCTGGACACGGTATTTTTGTATACCCGGCCCAAATATGCCTATCTCAGCTCCACTGTGGTGAAGGAGATGGCCCGATATGGGGCGGACCTGTCCGACTTTGTGCCCCGGCAGATCATCGAGACCGTTCGTGAGAAGGTGGCGGGCAGCGCCCCCCAGGATAAAGAATAAAGGAGAGATTGCAAATGGCGACTGCCGTGGACGAGCTGCTGGATATGCTGTTCGACATGATCGACGAGGCCAAGAATGCCCCCCTCAGCAGCGGGAAGTGTGTCATCGACCGGGATAAGGCGCTGGACCTGATCGAGGACGTGAAGGCCCAGTTCCCGGTGGAGTTGGCTGAGGCGAAGAAAATCCTCAACGCCCGGAAGGAATATATGGCTGCGGCCAAGCGGGATGCAGATGATATCATCCAACGGGCTAAGAATGAGGCTGGAGTACTGGTCAACGAGGCCCAGGTGATGAGTCAGGCCCGGCAAAAGGCCAACGAGCTGGTGGCCCAGGCGGAAAAGCGCGCCAAGGAGGTGCGCCGTTCTGCCAACGAGTACTGCGAGGATGTGCTGCGCCGCACCGAGGAAGCCCTGGCCGACGCCCATACCGAGATGCGTCAGGTCCATATCCGGTTCCGCACCGCCATGGGGTCCTCTATGCCTGCGGCTGCCCAGGGCGGCAGCAAAATTTACGACGCTGAGGCGGACGAGTGACTGTCTGTTCTCTATAAATATAGTTCAGAAAATCCCCACTGCGATTTCGCAGCGGGGATTTTTGTGTTTTGGAGGGAAAACACTGAGCCGTTGGAGCAGTCTCAGAATATCTGTTCCAAAAATAGGGAAAAATTAGTAGTCCAATAAAACGTTCGTTCTTGATATGGAAAAAATTATATATATTTCCTAAAAATGGGCGATGAAAACGAAAAAAGTGCTTGCTTTTTCCGAGGGGGCACGGTATACTGAAAACACGCTTGGAGCAAATTGGAGTAAATTTGCTAAGTAAAGGAGAGAAATGGAGGGAACGTGATGACCGGCACCTATGAACACAGCATCGACAGCGCCGGTCGTCTCATCGTACCCTCTAAGCTCCGGGACAAGCTGGGATCCTCCTTCTATCTGGCGGTGGGTGTGAAGGAAAACTTGACCCTTTACCCCATGGAGACTTGGGACAAGCTTCGGGCACGGGTGTCCGAGCTGTCCACCACCGACGCGGCAGCCATGGATTTGTTCTTCGCCTCTGCTCAGCTATGCGAGGCGGACAAGCAGTGGCGATTCCAGGTGCCCTCGTATCTGAAGGACTACGCCAAAATTGACCGGGATGTGGTCATCACCGGCAACAACGACCGGGCGCAGATTTGGAGCGCGGACAACTGGAAAGAAAAGACCCGCCAGCAGCTCAATCCCGAGACCATCGCCAATCTGATGAAGAATTTGGGTATTTAACAATATGGAGTATACACACAAACCGGTGCTTCTGCAAGAGTGTCTGGCCGGGCTGAACATTCGGCCCGGCGGCATCTACGTGGACGGCACCCTTGGACGGGCGGGCCATTCCAGGGAGATTGTACGGAAGCTGACAACAGGACGGCTCATTGCCATTGACCGGGACCAGGCTGCGTTGGACGCTGCTCCTGCCCATCTGGAGGGGTACATGGACCGGGTGACCCTGGTGCGGGGGAACTTCGGCGATTTGTCCTCCATCCTGGACAGGGTGGGCGTGAAAACAGTGGATGGGATGCTGTTTGACCTGGGCGTGTCCTCGCCCCAGCTTGACGACGGAAGCCGTGGGTTCTCCTATTTGCAGGACGCGCCGCTGGATATGCGCATGGATCAGTCCGCACCGCTGACCGCCCGGGATGTGGTGAACGGCTGGAGTCAGGAGGAGCTAAAGCGGATTTTGTGGCAGTACGGTGAGGAGCGGTATTCCAGCCTTATAGCCGCCGCCATTGTCCGGGAGAGGGAACAGGCTCCCATTGAGACCACTGGGCAGTTAGCTGAGCTAATCCGTTCGGCCATGCCAGCCAAAGCCCGTAAGGAGAAGCAGCATCCCGCCAAGCGGTCCTTCCAGGCCATCCGCATTGCGGTAAACGACGAGCTGGGTGAGGTGGAGCGGCTGTTGAAGGTTGCGCTGGGCCGGCTCAGGACCGGGGGACGGTTGGCAGTTATCTCCTTCCACTCCCTGGAGGACCGGATGTTAAAGACCACCTATGCCGGATGGTCCAGGGGCTGCACCTGTCCGCCGGATTTTCCAGTGTGCGTGTGCGGCAAAACGCCTGAGGTCCGGCTGGTGGGCAAGAAACCAATCACAGCAGGCGAAGAAGAACTGAACGAGAACCCCCGCGCCCGCAGCGCCAAGCTGCGTGTGGCGGAAAAGCTGTAACGGAAGCATAGGAACGCGCTTCCAAACATACCAGACGCAAAGGAGCACGACCCTATGGCCGCAGAGCGCAGGAATAGAACAAGTCGAAATACACGCCGGTACAGGACCTATGGCAGCGTGGCCTATCAGCCTGAGGCTCAGGAGCCTGTCCGCAAGACACGGCCCATTCAGGCCCCTCCTGTCCGGAGGGAGCAGCCCCAGCGCAGGCCCCGGCGGCATCCCGTTGTCCGGCCTGAGGTTCAGGTGCGGATGCAGACCGCTGTGTCCCCTTTTGCGGTGGTTGGCTTGTTTGCGGTGCTGGTGTGCGCACTGCTGCTTGTGATGAGCAATGCCAAGCTGGCTGTGGTGAACCATGACATTGTAGAGCTGCGGTCCACCCTATCTGATCTTCAGGACGAGGGGCGGACGCTTCAGGCCAGATATGAGCTGGAGTTCGATTTGGAGGACATCGAGCGGCAGTTTCTCTCCGACGGCTCTATGGTCCGGGCAGGAGCGGCTCAGACGGTCTACCTGGACCTGTCCGCCCAAGACAATGTGGTCTATTATGAAGGGGCGGACAGCGGATTTTCCGCCCTGCTCCAGAAGGCGGAACAATTCTTCGCCAGTTTGCTGCCGTAAGGTCCTACAATGCAGGTTCTAACGGCGGAATACCAAAGCATACACTGCCAACAGAGACAGGGGAGGACTGAACCGTCCCGGATGCAGGGGAATGGGTTGGAACTCCGCATAGAGAGGGGCGCAAGGGAGTACTACAGTTTCCCCGCGCCCTTCTTTTCAAGTTGTTTGATGATGGAAGGAGTGAGGCCCATGCAGGGGCAGAGTCAGGAACGCTTCCCCCGGCGCAGTCGGGAGCAGAACAACCGGAGCCTGTTCCGGCGTACCATTTTCCTGATGATAGCGCTGGGCTTTGCGGCGTTTGTGCCGTTGATCTTTCGGCTCTATCAGCTTCAGATTGCGGAGCACACCCAATGGGAAGAGCGGGCCGCCGGACAGCAGACCAAGAATGTGTCGGTCACAGCCATGCGGGGGGCCATTTACGACAGGGAAGGGCGGACGCTGGCCATGTCCGCCTCAGTGAACAAGCTGATCCTGTCCCCCATGGCGGTGTGGCAGTCGGTAAAGGAGGCATATCAGAACGAGGACGGCGAGCTGGTTGAAAGCTCCGAATTTGAGAAGGCCCTCTATGATAAGCGCAAGCTCATCGCGGACGGCCTCATCGACCTGTTTGGCTACGACGAGGAGTGGCTGTGGAAACAGCTTGAGTGGACCGCGAACGGCTACCTGGAGCTGGAAACCGAGCTGGAGGAGGAGGACAGCGAGCGGGTCCGGGAATTCATAAGCAAAAATAAGCTGGCCAATATGCTCTACCTCACACCCAACAGCAAGCGGTACTACCCCTATTCCTCCGTGGGTTCCCATGTGCTGGGCTATATGTCACAGAATAAGACCAGCGGGGACAAAAAGGTGGGAGCTCAGGGCATCGAGGCCATCTATGAGGATGTCCTGTCCGGCGAGTTGGGCCGGGTGGTCACGTCCAAGAATGGTATCGGCGCGGAGATGATCTCCGGCTACGATATGTACTTTGACGCACAGGACGGCAGCGATTTGACTCTTACCGTGGACGAGCGAATTCAGGCCATGCTGGAGCAGACGCTGGCGGAGGGCATCGAGACCTACGATATACAGAACGGGGCCTTCGGTCTTGTCATGGACCCCAGGACCGGGGCCGTGCTGGCCATGGCCAGCACGCCGGACTTCGACCCCAACCAGTACGCAGCCATCCTGAACCAGCAGCTTCTGGATGAGCTGGAGGAGACGGCGGCTCAGTACGGTGAGGACAGCGACGAGTACAAAGCGGCCCGTACCGCCGCACGGAACAAGCAGTGGCGCAACCGCACCATCTCCGACACCTATGAGCCGGGGTCGGTGTTCAAGCCCGTCACCGTGGCCATCGGCCTGGAGGAGGGCATCATCTCCATGGACAGCACCTACAACTGCGGCGGGTCCAAGCAGGTGGTGCCGGGGGTGCCTCCCGTCTCCTGCCACCGGCACTCCGGCCACGGGCAGCAGGACCTGACCCATGCGGTGATGAACTCCTGCAACGTGGCCCTGATGGATATTGGCGAGGCGATCGGGGCGGAGACCATGTGGAGATACTGGGAGGACTTCGGCCTGCGCGAAACCACCGGCATCGACCTGGGCGGCGAGGTAAACAGCATCATGTTCGACGAGGACACCTTCAAGGGGCCTTACGGCGAGATGTCGGTGGAGATTGGATCCTTTGGTCAGACCTTCAAGGTCACGCCCATCCAGATGATCACAGCCTTTGCCTCTCTCATCAACGGCGGGCACCTGATGCAACCCTATCTGGTGCAGTCCATCGCCGACAGCGACGGGAACACCCTGTATTACCACGACCCGGTGGAAGTGCGGCAGGTGATTTCCGAGTCCACCTCTGACAAGGTGCGGGGCATTCTGGAGCAGGTGGTGGGGGACTCCGCAGGCTCCGGCCACAACGCCTCCCAGAGCGGCTACCGCATCGGCGGCAAAACCGGCACCTCGGAGAAGCGGGACGAGCTGGACAACGACGACGTGATGTGTTCCTTTATGGGCTTTGCCCCGGCGGACGACCCGCAGGTGCTGGTGCTGCTGGTGTACGACAGTCCCAAGCGCTCCGCGCCCAAGTCCAACTACATCGCCTCTGGTACCTATATCAGCGGCGGCAACATCGCCGCACCCATGGCGGGGGCGCTCATCGGCAGCATCCTGGACTATATCGGCGTGGAGAAGCAGTATTCTTCCGATGAGCTGACCGGAGTGGACGCCGCCATGCCCCGGGTGACCAACCTGGAGCTGACGGTGGCCAAGGGGATGTTGCAGAACGCAGGCTTCAACTGCCGCACCGTAGGCACGGGCAATACAGTCACCGGACAGGTGCCCGCAGCGGGGGTGTCCATCCCCAGTGGGTCCACCGTGGTGCTCTATCTGGATGAGGAGGCGCCTACGGAGCAGGTGGAGGTGCCGGAGCTGTCCGGTCTAACACCCACGGCGGCGAAGAACAAGCTGGAAGCTATGGGCCTGTTCCTGCGGGCCAGCGGCGTAGTAGATTTCACCAGCCCGGATATCGAGGCAGTGAGCCAGACCATCGAAGCGGGCACCATGGTGTCCCTGGGCACAGTCGTGGAGGTACGTTTTGTCAGCAGTATCGAATATGGAGACCAATAGGTGTAAAATAGATGCTCCCGTGGCCGTGGTGGGCCGGGGAGGGACCATCACCGCCGCTTTGTTGCGCCGTCTGGTGGACGGCCCGGTGGTGGAGCTGACTCCCTGCCAAGCGGCACTGGATGACGGGCGCTGGGGAGCGGTGGTGGTGGAGAACTTCGAGCCATCCCGCACCCTGTCCGGCTGTGCTGCCGTCCGGTGGGAGCTGTCCCGCCGGGCAGAGGTGACGGTGGTGGGGCTGGACGACCCGGAGGGCCGCAGGCTGGCCGGGGCGGTGCCGGGGCAGGTGTATGCCTACTCTGACGGCAGGCCCCAGGCGGACCTCACAGCAAAAAACGTCCGCCTGCGGGGGGAGCGGCTGGAGTTCGAGGCCCTCACCGGAGATGGGCTGATGCGGGTTCGGGTGCCGGCGGGCGGCTCGCCGCGGCTGTACGACCACCTGGCGGCGTTGGCGGGAGCGCTGGCGCTTGGGGTGTCGTTGCCGGAGGCCGTGAAGCGGCTAGGCGGAACATGAACAGCATTTTTGAAGGAAGAGACAAATTACAAATGAGAGCTTTGGAGGGAATATCATGCGGATATTGTTGGCGGCGGCCGCTGCTTTTGTGATCTCGGCGGGGGTGGGACGCATCCTGATTCCGATGCTGCGCGCCCTGCACGCTGGGCAGTCCATCAAGGACATTGGACCGAACTGGCATAAATCGAAAGAGGGTACGCCCACTATGGGGGGCATTATGTTTATGCTGGCTTGTGTGGTAGCGGTGTTGGCCTTTACATGGCGGGAGATGGAGGCGAGAGACTTTTCCGCCCTGTTTGTGCTGGCCTTTGCCTTGATCTATGGGGCCATCGGCTTCGTGGACGACTATGCCAAGGTGAAGAAGAGGGAGAACACTGGCCTCACCGCTGGGTGGAAATTTCTGCTCCAGCTTGCCGCGGCCATCGCATTCCTGACCCTACTGCGGTACAACGGCAATATGTCTCCAGATTTGTATGTGCCCTTCGCCAACACCTACCTTACCCTGACATGGCCAGTTTATCTGGTGTTTGCAGCCTTCGTCATCGTGGGCTGCGTCAACTCTGTTAACCTGACCGACGGACTGGACGGTCTGGCTGGGTCGGTGACGCTGGCAGTGTCAGTATTCTTCGCTGTACTGTCCCATTGGTGGGATCAGGGCGCGGTGGGCGTGTTTGCCGGGGCACTGGCGGGGGGCCTGCTTGGGTTCCTGGTGTACAATTTCTACCCTGCACGGGTGTTCATGGGGGATACCGGCTCCCTGTTCCTGGGAGGCGCGGTGTGTGGTATGGCCTTTGCCCTGGACGTGCCGCTGGTGCTGGTGCCGGTGGGGATTATCTATATCGCCGAGACCATGAGCGACATCATCCAGGTGGGTTATTTCAAACTCACCCACGGCAAGCGTATTTTCCGTATGGCGCCCCTGCATCATCACTTGGAGCTGGGTGGGTGGAGCGAGGTGCGCATCGTGCTTACCTTCACCGGCATCACCATCGCGTTCTGCCTGCTGGCATTTGTAGGGGTCATGTATCGATATGCGATCTGAGCGCTGAGCAATTGCGAACAGGTGGAGCGTGACAACAGTAAAGCAAGGAAAAGGGGTGAAACTCATAGCCAGAAAAGCCAAACGGGATTTGACCATTGAACAAAAGCTGGCCCGGGGGCCTATCGACCTTCCGTTTCTGGCGCTGGTGCTGCTGCTCACCGCCATCGGACTCATTATGGTGTTGTCCGCCTCCTATGCTTCCTCCATGTACGACTTGGAGAACCTTACTAAAGGCGATCCCTTCTACTACTTCAAGAAGCAGTTCGGATTTGCGGTGGGCGGCGTAATCGCCATGTTTGTCATTTCCAAAATCGACTACCAGCGCTTCCGCTGGATGTCCATTTTTGTGCTGGCCGCGTCGGTGGTGCTGATGCTGCTGGTGTTTACCCCCCTGGGCCGCTCTGGCGGCGGTGCGCTGCGGTGGATCAAGATCGGCCCGGTCCGCTTTCAGCCCTCGGAAATCGCCAAGATCGGCGTTATTCTGTTCTTTGCTGCCCGGCTGTCGAAGCGGGACAGCCAGCTCGGTCCGCCTAAAAAGTGGAGCAAACGAACGCTGGCGGGACGGATTGGTGGCTGGATGGACCGCACCGGCCTGCTGGAGCTGGTGCCCTACGGCGTAGTGCTGGTGGTGGTGCTGGGGGTCATTGCCATGCAGAAGCATATGTCGGCTATGATTTTGGTTATTGTGGGGGCGGCGGCGGTGCTGTTTGTGTCCGGTGTCCGTCTCTACTGGTTCATCGGGGCTGGCGGGCTGGTGTCGGCAGCGCTGTGGTTTATCATCACACAGACGAGCTATATGAAGGCCCGCATTGAGATTTGGCAGAATCCTCTCAGCGATTTGCAGAACGGCGGGTACCAGCCTTGGCAGGCCCGCATCGCCATCGGATCTGGCGGCCTGATGGGGCTTGGGCTGGGCAACAGCCGGCAAAAGTACCTGTTTCTTCCGGAGGAACACAACGACTACATCTTCGCCATCGTCTGCGAGGAGCTGGGTATGATTGGGGCGTGCATGATTATCGCCCTGTTTGCCCTGCTGGTTATCCGGGGCTTCTGGCTGGCCCTTCACGCCCGGGACCGGTTCGGTACCCTGCTCATCGTGGGCATCACCAGCCTGACCGGGATGCAGGTGTTCTTTAACATCGGGGTGGTCACCGGGTTTCTGCCCCCCACGGGCATTTCGTTGCCCTTTTTCAGCTATGGCGGTACGGCCCTGATGATTCAATTGGGGGAAATGGGCATGATATTAAGTGTGTCGCGGCAGATTACCGCCCCCAGGTCGGAATAGGAAGAAAGGTTTGAGGCAAGAGAATGAAGCTTATGAGACAAAAGGGAGCCTCCGCAAAGCTGGCTTCCCATCGAGACTCCGCGAAGCGAATGGGGCCCCTGCAAAAGCTCCCCACAGCTTTTGTAGGGAGAGGAGGAACAACGGAGCGGTACGAGTTTTCGGAGAAGCCGGAAGCAAGGATAGCGAAGTTTATTCCAACGACGTGGGGAGAGGAGACGCAGCAAAACGATCGAGTTTTTGGCAAAGCCGGAAGCGAGAGATGTGGAGCTTGCGTCGATGATGTGAAGACGATATGAGAGTGATATTTACCTGCGGAGGTTCAGCGGGGCATGTCAACCCCGCTCTGGCGGTGGCTCAGGTGTTCCAGGCTGAGCACTCTGACTGTGAGGTCCTGTTCATCGGTGCGGAGCGGGGGCTGGAGCGCAAGCTGGTGACTCAGGCGGGCTATCCCATTCGCACAGTGAAGGTGTCCACCTTTGAGCGGGCCTGGAGCTGGAAGGTACTCAGACACAATGTAAAAAGTGCCCTCAAGGTGCCCATTGGGCGGCGCGAGGCGGCGAAGATTTTGAAGGAGTTTAAGCCTGATTTGGTGGTGGGTACAGGGGGATATGCCTCGTTTCCTGCCGTCCGGGAAGCCGCCCGCCGGGGCATCCCTACCGCTATCCATGAGTCCAATGCCTTTCCCGGCCTCACCACCCGGACGCTGGCGGGCAAGGTGGACCTGGTGATGGTGGGCTTCCCGGAGGCTGCGGCCTACTACAAGGGTAAGGCCAAACGGGTGGAGGTTACCGGTACTCCGGTAAGAGGAGCGTTCTTTGAGCTGGACCGCACCCGGGCGCGGCTGGAGCTGGGCCTTGCCGACAGCCAGCCGCTGGTGATCTCCTTCTGGGGTTCCCAGGGGGCGGGCCACATGAGCGCGAAAACCGTGGATTTCGTGGAGCGCTGGGCCGCCGAAGGCCGCCGGTTCCACTACGTCCACGCGGCCGGACGGGACTATGACGAGATGCCCGGTGAACTGAAAAAGCGGGGAATTGAGGTATCCGACCGTGAGGTGCGCCCTTATATCGACGACATGCCGGTGGTGATGGCGGCGGCAGACCTGGTGATTTGCAGGGCGGGGGCGTCCACCATCGGGGAGCTGACCGCCTTGGGCAAGCCTGCCATCCTGGTTCCGTCCCCCTTTGTGGCAGCCAACCACCAGTTCAAAAACGCCAAGGTGCTGGCCGACCGGGGCGGGGTGGTGCTTATCGAGGAGAAGGACTGCACCGGAGAAGGGCTGTATCAGGCGGCGCTGGATCTACTGGCGGACGGGAACCGTCGGGCCGCCATGGGCAGGGCCCTGCGGGAACTGGCCGCTCCCCACGCGGCCTGGGATATTTACAAAACCCTGATGTCCCTGCTGAAATAACGGCTCCCGGCCCTTCCGCATAGAATGAAACGACTGATTTCTTCTATGGGGAGGCTTTACCATGAGCGTTATGTGTATCCGCGGGGGAACGCCGCTGGAGGGAGAACTGACCGTCCACGGGGCAAAAAACAGCATTTTGCCCATTCTGGCGGCGTGCCTGCTGGCCAGGGAGCCAGTGACTCTTTACAACTGCCCAAAGCTCACCGACGTGTCCGCCGCCTTGAACATTCTGCGGCATCTGGGCTGTCAGGTGAGCCAGGAGGGGCATACTGTCGTTGTGGACCCGGCAGGGGCAAAGGGCTCCTCCATTTCGGAGGAGCAGATGCGGACCATGCGCTCATCCATTATCTTTCTGGGACCTCTGTTGGCCCGGACGGGGGAGGCCCACTTGACATACCCAGGAGGCTGTGAGCTCGGCCCCCGGCCCATCGACCTGCACCTGTCCGCCATCCGGGCCATGGGCTGTGAGGTGACGGAGGAGCGGGGTATCCACTGTATGGGGCGTCCCTCCGGCGGCGATGTACAGCTTGCTTTGCCCAGCGTTGGAGCCACGGAGAACGCCATGCTGTGCGCTGTGGGGGGAACGGGAACCACCACCATCACCAATGCCGCACGGGAGCCGGAGATTAGTGATTTACAGAGCTTCCTCAACAGCCTGGGGGCCAGCGTCCAGGGGGCGGGCAGTTCTACCATCACGGTGGAAGGAGGCAGGCCCTTGTCCGGCGGAGAGTATACTGTTATGGGAGACCGCATTGTTGCGGCGACCCTGCTGTCTGCCACCGCTTCCGCAGGAGGAAGGGTCCGGCTGAGCGGGGTAGATTGGCGGCATTTGGCCACGATATTGTCTGTGTTCCACCAGGCGGGATGCCGGGTGGTGAGCCGCCTGGAATATGTGGAGCTGGAGCGGGACCGGGATAAGCCGCTGAAGGGGGTCCCCACCATCCGCACCGCCCCGTACCCCGGCTTCCCCACTGATGCCCAGGCTCCGGTCATGGCGGCGTTGGCAGCCAGCCAAGGGTGTACACTGTTTGTGGAAACCATGTTCGACAGCCGCTACCGCCATGTTCCTGAGCTGATGCGCATGGGGGCGGATATCACTACTGAGGGCCGTGTGGCTCTGGTGCGGGGTGTGGAACGGCTTCACGGGGCCAGAGTGGAAGCGTCCGACCTACGGGGCGGCGGGGCGCTTGCAGCGGCGGCGCTGGGTGCGGAGGGGACCAGTGTTCTGTCCGGCCTACACCACATCGACCGGGGTTATGAAGGGCTGGAGGAGATGCTTTGTGCTCTTGGGGCGGATGTGGAGCGCAGGGAAGCGTAAAAGATACCAAAGAACGGAGATGATACTGTGGCAAGACAGCGCAGGCACGCGCCTTCACGAAAACGGCGGGGTCGGTTTCGCGTGGTTTATAAATTCCTGTCCATCCTCGTCGTGACGGCGGCAGTCATCCTGGCTTGCGTGGTCTTTTTCAAGATTAATTCCATCGAGGTTATTGGAAACGTGCGTTACACAGCGGAGGAGATCATCAAGGCTTCCGGCATCCAGCCCGGAGATAACCTGATTGCCCTGCCCCGCAGCCGGATATCTGCAGCCATCCGCACCCAACTTCCCTACGTGGAGGGGGTGGTGATCCAGCGCACGCCTCCTGACAGGGTGGTGCTGAAGGTGACAGAGCGGGTGTCGGCGGCGTCCATAGACAGCGCGGAGGGCCGCTGGCTCATTACAACTCAGGGCAAGCTGCTGGAGCAGGCGGTCAGCGGCCAGTGCCTGGAGGTGACTGGATTGACCGCATTGGCCCCCTACGCCGGAGGCATGGTGCAGGTGGCGGAGGAAGAGCAGAACACCTTAGACTATGTGTTGGAGCTGTTGGGTGAATTGGAGGGCCGGGGAATTTTGGGGCAGTGTACCGCACTGGATTGCTCCGCTGTTACCTCGCTGACCCTAAACTATGGCATCTACCGTATCAAGCTGCCCCGTGGTGGAGATTACAGATACTACATCTCGCTGGCATTGAGTGCACTGGACAGCGGTTTGTCCAGCGGAAAGCTCCAGGAGGGGCAGGGAGGAACCCTGGACCTGACGGTGACAAAGGGAAAGGCGATTTTCCAGCCAAACCGGGAAAATTAAACATTGCAAGAAAAAACTGTGTTTTTCTATTGACCGAATGGATAGAAAAAGGTAAACTATAGATTAGTAGCTTTTAAATCGAAAGCGTGTCTTAATCGTTTGCTACACATAGGAGGATTCAGAAATATGGCCTTTACAATAGATTCCGGCAGCAATCATGAGGTTGTCCTGAAAGTACTTGGCGTAGGCGGCGGCGGCAACAATGTGGTGAACCGTATGGTACAGTCCGGGATGCAGGGCGTGGAGTTTATCGCGGTGAATACCGACCGGCAGTGCCTCAACGCCTCTCAGGCTACGCAGAAGCTGGTCATCGGCGAAAAGCTTACCGGAGGCAAGGGTGCGGGAGCCAATCCTGAGGTGGGCCGGGAGTCCGCACGGGAGAGCAAGGAGCAAATCGCTGCGCTGCTGGAAGGGGCTGATATGGTGTTTGTCACTGCCGGTATGGGCGGCGGCACCGGCACTGGCGCAGCTCCTGTGGTGGCGGAGATCGCCAAGGAAAAGGGGATTCTTACTGTAGGCGTTGTCACCAAGCCCTTCAGCTTTGAGATGCGCCGCCGGATGGATCAGGCATTGAAGGGCATTGATGAGCTGAGCCAGAAGGTGGACTCCCTGGTCATCATTCCAAACGACCGGCTCCAGTACGCCACCGACGAAAAGATTACCCTGGCCAACGCCTTTGCCATCGCCGATGACGTGCTGCGTCAGGCGGTGCAGTCCATTTCTGATCTCATCAAGACTACCGGCCTCATCAACTTGGATTTTGCTGATGTCACCGCTGTGATGAAGGACGCGGGTTTGGCCCACATGGGCATGGGCCGCGCCGCAGGCAAGGGCCGTGCAGAGGAGGCCACCCGCATGGCCATCAACAGCCCCCTGCTGGAGGTGTCTATTCGTGGAGCAAAGGGCATCATTGTTAATATCACCGGCCCGTTGGATATGGGCTTGGATGAGGTAGACATCGCTGCCAAGATGGTGCAGGAGGTGGCGGACCCCGACGCGCTGTTCATGATGGGAACCGCCTTTGATGAGACGTTGGAGGATGAGCTGCGCGTCACAGTCATCGCGACTGGTTTCGGCGGGGTGGCCAACCCTGTGCCGGAGAAAGCGGCCCAGGCGGAAGAAAGCGCCAAGGCCGCTCCAGTCAAGGAGGATAAGCCAGACTGCGTACCTGCGGGCGTGGGCTCAGTAAAGCCGCCGCTGCCGCTGGCAGAGGAGGAGTCTGAGCCGCCTGAGAGTGATCCCTTTGACGATATTTTCCGAATTTTCAACAAGAAATGAAAAATGCCCCCTCCCGGAACGATCCAGGAGGGGGCTGTGCCTGTTGAAGGGGCTTTGCCGGAGACTGTACAGCAGAAGAGGGGAGATAGCGATGGAATACATACCAGCAAAGCATCTGCTCCATCGTAGCCGTTCTACTGAGTGGTTTGGTGCCGACCACACCATGAATATCTACCGGGGCTGCTGCCACGGCTGCCTGTACTGTGACAGCCGCAGCGACTGCTACCAGATCAGGGAATTTGACCGAGTGCGGGCCAAAGCGGATGCATTGCACATCCTGCGGGATGACCTGGCCCGGAAGGCGCGGCCCGCCTTCATCGGCATGGGGTCCATGAGCGACCCTTATAATCCCTTTGAGGAAGAGTTGGAGCTGACCCGCCACGGGCTGGAGCTGATTGACGCCTATAGCTGCGGTGTGTCTATTGCCACAAAAAGTGATTTGCTTGTCCGGGATATTGATGTTTTGACCTCTATTCAATGCCACTCTCCGGTGGTTTGCAAGCTGACGGTGAGCACTGTGGACGACGCTCTGGCGGCGAAGCTCGAGCCCAATGCGCCGCCCCCAAGCCGCCGGCTGGCGGCGCTGAAGGCGCTGAGCGGAGCAGGGCTATTTACCGGAGTGCTGCTTATGCCGGTGCTGCCCTTCCTGGAGGACAGTGATGAGAGTGTACTGGCGGTGGTGGAAGCTGCGGTCCAGGCGGGGGCGCGGTTCATCTATCCTGCCTTTGGCGTCACCATGCGCCAGGGCCAGCGGGAGTACTTTCTGGACGGCTTGGAGCGGGTCTTTCCCGGCCAGGAGTTGAAGGAGCGCTATCTGCGGCAGTATGGAGATCGCTACCAATGCGCCAGCCCGCGAGCTCGGGTACTGTGGCAGACGTTTACTGCGGCCTGCCGGGAGCGGGGCATTTTGTACGATATGAAGTCTATTATCCGGGCAGCGACCCTGAATTATGGAGATCGCCAGCTCACATTTTTCGACTGAGAGGTGGAGGGTATGGAGGTACGGGGGCGGTTCGCCCCCAGCCCCAGCGGGCGGATGCACTTGGGCAACCTGCTTTCGGCGTTGCTGGCTTGGCTGGATGTGCGCAGTCAGGGCGGGACACTGGTGCTGCGCATTGAGGATCTGGACCCGGACCGATGCACCAGAGCCAAGGCGGAGCAGCTTGTGGATGACCTGCGCTGGCTGGGTCTGGACTGGGATGAAGGTGGAGTGGAGCCGGACTACTGCCAGTCCAACCGCTCCCGCCATTATGAGGAAGCCTTCAAACGGCTGTCGGAGCAGGGGCTGACCTATCCCTGCTACTGCACCAGAGCTGAGCGGCTGGCTGCGTCCGCTCCCCACCGGGGCGAGGGACAGGCGGGCTCCTGCCGGTGCACCCGGCTGACGGTGGAGGAGCGCGCCGCCCTGGAGGCGGCGGGACGCCGTTCCGCATGGCGGGTGCGGACGCCGGAGGAGTCGGTGTGCGTGGAAGACGGCCACCTAGGCCGCTGCGTGCAGAACCTGCGCTGGGACTGCGGCGACTTCATCATCCGGAGATCCGACGGGGTGTGGGCCTACCAGCTTGCGGTAGTGGTGGATGATGGATTGATGGGGATCACCCACGTGGTTCGGGGGCAGGATCTGCTGGAATCCACCCCAAGGCAGGTGTGGCTCCACCGGACGCTGGGGTTCAAGCCGCCCCAGTATTTTCACCTGCCACTGCTGGTGGACCGGGAGGGCCGCCGCCTGTCCAAGCGGGAGCGGGATATGGATATGGGCGCATTGCGGGAGCGGTATACACCAGCGGAGCTGACAGGGGTGCTGGCCTGGTATGCCGGACTGCTGGACAGGCCGCAAAATGTGCAAGCCAGTGCGCTGGTATCCCGATTCGCATGGTCAAAAGTGCCGAAAAACGACATTGTGGTTTGTAGTCCTTGACAGTCCTGACCGCAGAGCGTAAAATAGGTAAAATCGAGATTATATATGACATTGGAGGAGTGGAATATGGCACAGACCGCATGGAACGAAAAGTTTGTGAAAACAGGCCTCACCTTTGACGATGTGCTGCTCATCCCCGCTGAGAGCAATGTGCTCCCTGCGGATATTGACCTGCACACCCGGCTGACCAAAAGAATTACCCTGAATATTCCGGTGATGAGCGCGGCCATGGATACAGTGACTGAATCCCGCATGGCCATTGCCTTGGCACGGGAGGGCGGTATCGGCGTGATCCATAAGAATATGTCCATCGGTCAACAGGCAGAGCAGGTGGACATGGTGAAGCGCAGTGAGAATGGCGTCATCACGAATCCCTTCTGGCTGGGGCCTGGCCACACCTTGGCTGAAGCAGACGAACTGATGGCCAAGTTCCGTATCTCCGGCGTGCCGGTGTGCGACAACGGGAAGCTTATCGGCATCATCACCAACCGGGACATGAAGTTTGAGACCGATATGAACAAGCTCATTGACAACGTGATGACCAAGGAGAACTTGGTCACCGCCCCGGAGGGCACCACGCTGGACGAGGCCCGGGAGATTCTCCGCAGGCACAAAATCGAAAAGCTGCCCATCGTGGACGAGCATTTCCATTTGAAGGGCCTCATCACTATCAAGGATATTGAGAAAGCCCAGGTGTACCCCAATTCCGCACGGGATGAGAAGGGGCGGCTGCTGGTGGGTGCGGCGATTGGCGTCACTGACGATGTGTTGGATCGGGTGGCGGCGCTGGTGGAGGCGGGGGCGGACGTACTGTGCCTGGACTCCGCTCACGGCCATTCCCAAAATATCCTCAACTGTGTCATGCGTATCAAGAGCCTGTACCCTGATGTGCAGCTGGTGGCGGGTAATGTGGCCACTGCCGAGGGTACCCGGGCGCTCATTGAAGCTGGCGCGGACTGCGTGAAGATTGGCATCGGCCCCGGCTCTATCTGTACTACCCGCGTGGTGGCCGGCATCGGTGTGCCCCAGATCACCGCCGTGTTTGATGCTGCTCAGGTTGCCGCAGAGTATGATGTGCCAATCATTGCTGACGGCGGCATCAAGTACTCCGGCGACATTGCCAAGGCCATTGCCGCCGGCGGCAATGTGGTGATGCTGGGGTCCCTGCTGGCGGGCTGTGAGGAGTCCCCCGGCGACACCGAGGTGTACCAGGGCCGTCAGTTCAAGGTTTACCGGGGCATGGGCTCCCTGGGGGCCATGGCCAAGGGATCCAAGGACCGCTACTTCCAGCAGAACAACAAGAAGCTGGTGCCTGAAGGCGTAGAGGGCCGCGTGCCTTACAAGGGACCGGTGGCTGAAACCATCTATCAGATGATGGGTGGCCTGCGGGCCGGTATGGGCTACTGCGGCTGTCCCACCATTGACGACCTGCGCACTAGGGCTCAGTTTACCCAGATTACCGCCGCCGGTCTGAAGGAGTCCCATCCCCACGACATCTATATCACAAGGGAAGCACCCAACTATACGGTGAACCCGCAATAAATAAAGATGATGGAAAGCCCTCCAGCCTTGCTGGGGGGCTTTTGAGGAGAAAGAGCATGGATCAAATTGTGGTACGGTCAAATCATCGGGTAAACAGTATAGTGGAGTTGCAGGTGCTTATGGACCTGTATCACTGCAAAACGATAGAGGAATTGACCGGTAAACTGGATAAAAACCAGATACTCCGGCAGGTCTGCCGGGAGGAGACCGGCTATGCTGCACTGGAGTCAGAATATTTGAATTTTTTATCCGGGCAGGAAAACGCATACTTTGAATGGGGATATGTGGTGTCCCCGGGATTTGCCCTGTGCATTGGCGAACATATCAGCTTTTGCCACCTGGATGAGGATACGGGCATTTTTCCGTGGAGATACATGGACAGAGGAGTCTATATCGCAGACAACTGGTGGTATGAGCGGGAAGAGATCCAAAAGGATGCCACATCCCTGACCTTGGTAGAGTTTCTTTTGAAGTATTGGTGAATGTGCGTTATCACTGAGGCTCGAACCAGAGGGCTTTGGCATCCGGCCGGGCGGGGTCCAGCAACAGGATGTCCAGTCCCTGGTCCATGGCGTAGTTCAGGGTATACTGCGTACCCCCAGATGTGCCGTTGAACACCGCCAGGACTGCGGCAGACCGTTCCACCAGATATCGGTCCCGGCGGTGCATACAGTAGCGGTCGTAGTGCTGCTGTACCACCGTTTCCAGGTCACAGCGGTCCAGGATATCCCGCCAGCGGCGGCGCTGAGCATCAGGCCAACGGTCCGCCTGAGTAGGGCAGGGGACTGCTCCCTCCACTGATAGGTTAAGGTATTTTTCGCGCAGCTTCAGTGCGGCTTCGGCGAAATAGAGATCGCAACCCATGGCCATGCCGGAAATGAAATGCCGGAAGCCCCGGCGGTACAGCCCCTCGATTTCCTGTTCAATGCTCCGTTTCAGCAGTATGCACCTGGGGTCCTGCTCATCTGTTCTCCAGGGCAGCTTTTCCGGCCGGTGGCCGGTGAAGCAGCAGGTTTTGTCCATGCAGCAGCCTCCTTTTGCTTAGTAGCACTATTGTACTATAGTGATTGGAATTAGTCAAGAGAAAATAGAACGATTGTTTTAAGAGTTTGTGAGGAAATGATGAAAGCTCCCCTCCAGCCAAAGCTGGAGGGGAGTTGCATTGTATAAAAGGGAAAACACCGTTCAGAACGCCCTTCCGATATCGCGGCGGAAGTGCATATCGGTGAAAGAGATGGGCTTGGCGGCGGCATAAGCGTTGTCGATGGCCTGCTCCAAGGTGTCCCCCAGAGCGGTGACGCCCAGTACCCGTCCGCCGATGGTGACGGTTTGGTCGCCCTGCTGGGCGGTGCCTGCGTGGAAGACTACAGCGGACTTACCCGCCTCGTCCAGGCCAGAGATAGGATAGCCATTTTTGTAGTCCAGCGGGTAGCCGCCGGAGGCCAGCACCAGACAGCATGCGGCCCGGTCCTTCCATCGGATGTTGAGCTTGTCCAGCGTCCCCTCCCGGCAGGCCAGGAAAATGTCCATCAGATCGCTGTCCAGTAGAGACAGTACCGCCTGACATTCCGGGTCGCCGAAGCGGGCGTTGTACTCCACTACGCAGGGGCCGTCCGGGGTGAGCATCAGGCCGAAGTAAAGAACACCGTGAAAGGACCGGCCCTCCGCCTTCAGCGCCGCTACGGTGGGCTGGAAGATCTCCTCCATGCACCGTTTGGCAATGTCCGGCGTGTACTGGGGAGGGGGGGAGATGGCCCCCATGCCGCCGGTGTTAGGGCCTTGGTTGCCGTCGTAGGCCCGTTTGTGGTCCTGACTGGCGGGCATGGGGGAGACGTGCTCCCCATCGCAGAAGGCCAGCACCGTCACCTCCGGTCCAGTCATGTACTCCTCGATGACCACGGTGGAGCCAGACGCACCAAACTTGCCCTCTGCCATCATCTCCCGGGCGGCGGTCTTTGCCTCATCCAAGGTAGTGGCTACCACCACACCTTTGCCCAGAGCCAGCCC
Source organism: uncultured Eubacteriales bacterium (assembly GCA_949742895.1). The sequence goes on from CATJRT010000195.1 coordinate 21,013, forward strand.
GTCTGCCTTCACCACGATGGGCGCACCTTGCCCCTCGATGTAGGCCAGCGCCTTATCAAGATTGGTGAACGTCTCATAATTCGCGGTAGGGATGTGGTATTTCTTCATCATTTCCTTGGAAAACGCCTTGCTGGCCTCGATGATGGCGGCATTTGCCTTTGGCCCAAAGGCGGGGATGCCCGCTGCTTCCAGCGCGTCTACCATGCCCAAGGCCAAGGGGTCGTCCGGGGCCACTACCACGAAGTCCATGGCGTTGTCCCTGGCCCATTCCACTATGCCGTCCACATCAGTGGCCTTGATATTGACGCACTTAGCCACCTGTTCGATGCCCGCGTTACCGGGGGCGCAGAACAGCTCCGTTACGTTAGGCGATTGGGCCAGCTTCCAGCAGATGGCGTGCTCCCGTCCGCCGCCGCCTACGACTAATACCTTCATGTGTTTTTATCCCCGCTTTCCAGGGCCGAATCATCGATCAGCCCATACTGTTGATACATGGACAGCATATACTGGCAGGTCATTTTATTGCTCCAATACTGCCGGAATGTGGCGGTTTTTTCCTTTTTCTCTGCCTTGAGCTTTTCCATACGGGCGGTCAGTTCCGCATAGTTTTTCCGCACGTCCGCCAGCATCCGTTCAAAGGCTTCCAGCCGCTTCTGCTCAGTCATGCTCAATGGTGGAACAATCTCATCCCGGTGAACGCCATCACCATATCGTGCTTGTCGGCGGTGGCGATGACGTGGTCGTCCCGGATGGAGCCGCCGGGCTGGGCGATATACTTTGCCCCGGACTTGAACGCCCGCTCCACGTTGTCTCCAAAGGGGAAGAAGGCGTCGGAGCCAACCGTCACGCCGGACATCTGGGCGATCCAGTCCTTTTTCTCCTGTTCGGTGAGCACTTCCGGGCGCACCTTGAAGGTATTTTGCCACACGCCCTCGGCCAGCACGTCGTCGTGCTCGTCAGAGATGTACAGGTCGATGGCGTTGTCCCGGTCGGGGCGGCGGATGCCGTCGGCGAACTGGAGCTCCAGCACCCAGGGGTGCTGCCGCAGCCACCAGATATCTGCCTTGTTTCCCGCCAGCCGGGTGCAGTGGATGCGGCTCTGCTGGCCCGCGCCCACGCCGATGGTCATGCCGTTTTTCACATAGCACACGGAGTTGGACTGGGTGTAC
>CATJRT010000196.1 GCA_949742895.1 uncultured Eubacteriales bacterium
CATCAGCTCCCCCACAATGGACAGGCCCAGACCCGCCCCGCCTGACCCGCGGGCGGGGCCGCCTTGATAGAAGCGGTCAAACAGGTGCTCCGGGTCCGGCCTGGGGCCGCAGGGGAGCTGATTGGAGAAACAGAGCTCCCCATCCCGGCCGGAGACGGTCAGCCCGCCGTCGCCGTGGCGCAGGGCGTTGGCGATCAGATTCCGATACACCCGCCCCAGGGCCTCCGGATTGGCCAGAATCTTCATTTCCTCCCGGTCAAAGCGCAGTTCCGGCGCGGCTCCCGCCGCCTCAAACTGCGGATAAAACTCCGCCAGCGCGTCCCACAAGGGCGGCAGGGCCGCGATTGCTCCGCATTCCAGCGGCAGGGAACCGCTTTGCAGACGGGTATACAGAAACAGCTCCTCTAAAAGCTCTTCCAATTCCTCCAGCCGCCTCTGTATGATGCTCAGGTACTCCGCCTGCCGCTCTGGCTCGCCCTCCAGGAGCTGTAAATAGCCCATGGCTCCGGCCAGGGGAGTGCGGATGTCATGGGAGATGCAGGCCATGGTGTATTTCAGCTCCTGCTCCCGCTTTTGGGTCTCCAGGCGAAGCTGCCGTCCCTCCTCCAGCCGGGCGTTGACCGCCTGGCACAGCCGCCGGGGGGCCGTACCCGACATCCTCACCGTCAGGCGCAGATTGCTCTCGGCTGGGGTCTCCTCCAGCACCTGGGCCATTTCCAACAGTTGGGCGCGGTAGGCCCACAGGCGCAGCAGAGCAACCCCCAGGGCGGCAAGGGCCAGGATCAGGGCAGGCAGCATGGAAATTCCTCCTTAAATGTCCCGCTTCTCCATGGATATCAGACTTCCAACTCCGTAGATCACCGCCCAGGCGGCGGAGCAGGCCAGGATGATTCCAATGGGAGTGATGCCGTTCTCGGGCGTATAGATGCCCTTTACCACGACGGCGAGAAAATAGCGCTCAAGGGGGGGCAGGCGCAGCAGACGGCCCAGCGTGCCCAGCAGGGCAGCGGTCAGCCTGCTTCCGGACACCAGGGACAAAATGATGCCCAAGGTGGAGCTTCGGGTCAGCAAGACCAAAGCCAGGGCCATCAGGGCAAAGGCCCAGTGGGGCAGCCACATCCAAACAAGATACCGCAAAATCTGTGAAATGGAATTCGGCACCGGGTACATGTGGATCAGCACGGGAGACAACAGCATCAGCAGGACGGATAAAACGGTCATGATTCCGCTGTAAATGCCTGCCAGGGTAAATTTTGAAAGGACGTAATCCCGGCGGCGGGGATTGATGCGGCAGATATTCTTGATAAATCCGCTGGAAAAATCGCCGTTTACAAACAAGGTTATTCCAATCCCGGTCATGACCAGCAAAAAGCCGCTGCCCAGGGTTTCGTGCATGAGGTCCAGCTGTGACATGCTTTGGATGTACTCGCTCATTATGCGGTCTGACTCTGTGATTTCCGCGCCCTGGGCTTCCATCGCGTCCATCATTTCCGGGTCTGCGATGGCGTAAGCCATGACAGTCACCATAATCAGCAAAACGGCCGTCACACCCAGAATCATATAAAAGCTCCGGCTCTTGAACAGCCGCCGCAGGTCCATACACAGCAGATTAAACATGATCCGCCCCTCCCATCCGCTCCAGAAAATAGCCCTCCAGGTCCTGGCGGTGCAGGCCCAGCTCCTCTACCGCCAGCCCCGCCTGGGTGAGAATCTGCCCCACCGCTTTGGCGTCCACCGCCTCATAAATCCGGATTTCCCCCTCCGGCCGCATTTCCCAGCGGGTGAGCTGGAGCTCCCGCTCCAGCAGGGCTGCCGCCTTCTGGGGCCGGTCCGCCCGCAGGTGCAGATAGTCAGTGCATTTCTGCGTAAGTTCCCCGGCGGTGATCTCCTCCACTAGACGCCCCGCCTGGATGATGCCGTATCGGGTGGCGATTTTGGTCAGCTCCCCCAGAATGTGGGAGCTGACCAGAATGGTCAGGCCCCGCTCCCGGTTCAGCCCCAGGAGAAGCTCCCGCATCTCCCGGATGCCCTCCGGGTCCAGGCCGTTGATGGGCTCGTCCAGCAGGAGAAGGTCCGGCCCGCCCAGCAGGGCCAGGGCAACGCCCAGCCGCTGCTTCATGCCCATGGAGTAGTGTTTGACCGGCTTTTTCTCCTTCGGGGACAGGCCCACTGTCTCCAGAATCTTGTCCACCTGCCGCGCCGGACTGTCCAATCCAAGCAGCGCAGCATACAGCCGCAGATTCTCCCGCCCACTCAGGTCGGGGTAAAGCCCCGGCTGTTCAATGAGAGCCCCCACCCGGCGGCTGGACACCGGGTCCCGGATGGGCTTGCCGAAGATCAGCGCCTCTCCCTGGGTGGGACGGGCCAGCCCGCACAGGAGTTTTAGCGTGGTAGACTTGCCCGCGCCGTTCCGGCCAATGAAACCGTAGATGTCTCCCTGCTCCACCCGCAGGTCCAGGCGGTCCACGGCCCAGTTGTCCTTGTAGCGTTTGGACAGCCCCATAGTCTGTATCACTGCCATAGAAAAGCCTCCTTTTTTGTGTGCAGGCTCAGTCTGACAAACGAGTGCCCAAACATCGCAAAGGAAAGGTAAAAAAAGTGCAAAGTTTACTCGGCGTCAAGTTCACTTTGGCTGCGCTCACCGGTCCGGCTCAGCTCAAGTTCCTGCCAGCTTGAACCCAATGCCCCACACAGTCTGGATGTAGCTATCCGTGCCGCTGGGCCGCAGCTTGGCGCGGATGTTGCTGATATGGACGGTGATGGTCTTGTCCTCCACCGCGCAAGTTTCCTGCCAGACTGCCTCGTAAATCTGTTGTTTTGTAAACACCCGCTTGGGGCGGCCCGCCAGCAGCTCCACAATCTTAAATTCGTGCGCGGTGAGATTGACCGGCTGGCCAGCGGCGGTCAGGGTCATTTCCTCCAGGTTCAGCACCCAGTCCTGATAGCGCAGGAGTTCTTTTGAAGGAGCGGTGCTGGCATGGCGCAGCTGCACCTGAATTCTTGCCCACAGCTCCTCCAGCTGGCAGGGCTTAGTCAGGTAGTCGTCCGCTCCCAGCCCCAGCAGCTCCACCTTGTCGGACAGCTCTGTTTTGGCCGACAGGACGATCACCGGCGTCCGGCTGGTCTTGCGGATCTCCCTGATCAGCTCGCTGCCGGATAGTCCCGGAAGCATCAGGTCCACCAGCAGCAGGTCAACGCCTCCCGCCTGCCAGAGCAGCCGCCCCTCTGTGCCGGAAAATGCCTGAGAGCACAGGCAGCCCTTCCTTCTCAGATATTCGGCGGTGGAGCTGTTGATGTCGGTATCATCTTCAACGATCAGGATGTGGGGCATGGGACGGCCTCCTCAATCAGTTTTGCCCATTATAGCGCATCCTGAAATAGTTGGAAATACCCTTGTGGCGAAATCTTCCCTGCGTGCTATGAAATGATCCCCTCAATATCCATACTGCTTCCGGTATTTCAGCAGCAGCACCGCCGCCATTGCCGTTCCCAGCAGTTCCGCCGCCGGCGTCGCCAGCCACACGCCGGTGACGCCTCCCAGCAGGACGGGCATCAGCTGAATGCTGGCAGCCGTGAACAGGAACGACCGGGAAAAGGCCAGCACGGCAGACACGACCCCATTGGACAGGGCGGTGAACATCCCGCTGGCAAAGACGTTCAGTCCCACGAACAGCAAAGCCAGGGAGCAAAGGCGGTTTCCCGTGACAGCCAGCTTATAGACCGGACTGTCCGGCCGGGTGAAGATACCCACCAGGGGGACGGTTGCAAGGATGGAGACAGCCGCACACAAGACAGAGCTCACGACGATAAACCGGATGCTGAAGCCCACCAGTTTTCTCAGTTTCTCGTGGTTCTGCTCCCCGTGGTAGTAGGAGATCATGGGGGCCACACCGTAGGAGTAGCCGATAAACAGGGCGCTGACAAACATAAGTACATACATGATGATGGTGATAGCCGCCACGCCGTCCTCGCCCACATATTTCAGCATCGCCATGTTGAACAGCAGAGTAGTGATACCGGACACCAGGGAGGTCGCCAGCTCCGATATGCCGTTGGTAGAGGCGTGGAACAGCACCCCTCCCCGGAAGACCGGCCTTTCAAAGTGGAGAAGATTATCCTTCTTCCGGAACACCAGGAAGCCCACCACAGCGGTAATAGAGTAGCCCAGGCCAGTGGCGATGGCCGCGCCTTGGATACCTAAATCAAACAGGGAAATCAGCGTGTAGTCCAGGATGATATTGGTTACGCCTCCTGCCACGGTGCAGATCAGGGATAGGGTGGATTTGTCGGCGGCGATCAGGTAGAGGGAGAAATTATACATCAGCAGGATGGGTATGGTGAACAGCAGGTAATTGCTCAGGTAGGCGTGGCAGTAGCCGAACACCGCCGGGGAGAGGCCCATGGCCCCCAGCAGGACGTCCATCAAAGTGTAGCCCAGCACCATCATCACCGTGCCCACGACAGCGTTGGTGAGGATCAGCAGGGTAAAATCCTGCCGGGCCTGCTGTTCTTTGTGCTCCCCCATTTTCTTCATCACCACGGCGCTGCCGCCAGTGGCCAGCATCCCGGATATGGCTGTAATCAGGGCGATAGCCGGAGCGGTGAGATTGATGGCGGACAGGGCCTCCATGCCGATCAGATTGGAGACGAAAAGCCCGTCCACCATGGTGTAGAAGGTGTTGAATACCGTCATCACAATGGTGGGGAAGGCGAAGCGCAGAATGTTTTTGCCTGTGACGGGCAGGTGGTAAGAATTCAGCTCGGTTTGCATAATTTCCTCCTTGTTTTGTACACCGTACTTGTGATTCATTCGAACAAGGAGTATCATAAACCATGTGGCTGCCACGCAGTCAAGAGGTTTTTATATTTGGGAGGAATTTTTATGGAACAGGAAAAGGGTTGGCTGACCTCCGGGGGATTCGCCGCCCTGTGCGGCACCACCAAGGAGACCCTGCGGCACTATAAGGACATCGGCCTCCTCTCTCCGGCTCAACAGAGAGATAACGGCTACTTCTACTATGATGTGGAGCAGTTCTACGATTTTTACGCCATCTCTATCTTTCGCCAGACGGGGACGCCTCTGGAGCAGATCCGACGCTGTCTCCAGGGACAGGACGCCGCACAGACGCTGGCTCTGCTGCGGGAGCAGCGGGGCCGTCTGGAGGCGGAGCGTCAGAAGCTGGAGCACATGGATTTTGTGCTGTCCAGCGCCCTGTGCAGCTTGGAGTTCGGGCTGGGTTCGGATATGGCGCCGCAGACCGCCTGGTTTGAAGAGGAGCATCTGTTGGCCCTGCCCGTGGAGGAGCTGGAGGGCCTGATGACTCCAGCGGCCAGCGAGGACGAAATGCTGATCGCTGTGTTGGATCGGTGCCAGGAGCTGTGCGGTCAATACAGGATACAGACAGATTTTCAGCTGGGAGCCATTCACAATCCAGGGGAGCAGGGCGGGCCGGGGGTTATCAGCCACCTCTACACCCGCATCAAGAAAAAAGCGGACTTCCCCTTCTACATGGAGAAGCCCACCGGGCACTATTTATATCTCTGCTGCCGGGGCCGCTGGGATATTTCTGAGGGCTATACCGCCCTTAAAAGCTACATTCTGAAACAAAATCTGGAAATTACAGGGAATTTCTATGCTTGCGATCTGGCTGGGTTCATCCTCAATTCTGTGGAGAAAAACGCAGTTTCGATGATTTCAGTGCGCTTGCTGGAATGATTGATCTCCCGGTCGGTCCGGGCTGCTTTACAAAGCCCAATACACCCGGTTATGGAAGTGATTTTGACTGTTTTCTTGCTGTGGAGCAGAGTACAGCTTCTGATGAGGGATGGGCGCTTACCCCCTGCGGATCAGCGCCCACCAAATTTTTCAGCTACACAGTCTGGCCCTTCAAATTTTTCAAGGCGGCCGGGTTATTTGAGAGAACCGCGCCAACCATCTGACAGCCCTCCAGCTCTGGACAGTCACCGCAGGTCGCCACGCCCTTTTTCCGCGCACATTGGCGGATACCGCACATGCTGTCGCAGTATACGGTTTTAGCCCCATCGACACGACAGCCTTCACAGTTAATATGTTCGGGCAGAATGGGCGCATCATTCAGCTCAGCCCATAATTTTGCAGTTTTCTCACGCAGCGCCTGGTCATCATGGATTGTCGCAAGATACGCATCGCATTTTTCGCAGTCCAGCCCGCAATATGCAATCATGTCTCTCATAGTTATGTACCCCCTGAAATTCTTATTTACCGTGCCGATATGACAGAATGTCGCAAACATGTCACGAATCATACTCGCGAAGGCAATTTGAAAAGGAACACCTCACAGCTGCGGAGGTGTTCCCAAGGTGTTGGATTACTTGCTTCGTTAAAGTGCGCTCCTCCGCCCCTTGTGCGCAGCGGCTCTTAATCCAGCGGCTTCATCGTGGGGAACAGTGGAACATTTGAAATGATGCTCTATAAGTTCTCATAAATGTCTATGTAACAG
>CATJRT010000197.1 GCA_949742895.1 uncultured Eubacteriales bacterium
AGAAGTTTTTAGAAGAAGCCGAAAAGGAGAAAAAGTGATCACAAAAAAGCAGGGGCGTTGGTATAACTGCCCGCACTGCGGCAAGGCCCTTTTCCCTCTACGGGAGGACACCCGCATAGAGCATATGCCCTTCCGCTGCAAGGCGTGCAAGCATGATCTTGAAGTAATCGCATTCCCAACAAAAATGAACAACCAGAGAGCCAAGAGCCATTAACTACCTGATTGATGGTTGATGGCTCTTTTTCTTTTTGTAAAACCCGCGAAAGCGGTTTTTATACAATCTGCCGCGAGGCGTTAAACCAGGGCCGCCGGGCCATAAACGAGAGGAGAATTACCATGAAAAAGAACGCAGGTTTTTGGCGTGGGCTGCAATTTTTTGCCGATAGCGAGCCCGCGCCCACCCCGGCCCCCGTGCCGGAGACTTCCCCTGAGAAAACCTTCACTCAGGCGGAAGTAGATTCCATCGTTGGCAAGCGCATTGCCAAGGCCATGAAGGGTATGCCCGGAGAGGACGAATTGAAAGACTTCCGGGCATGGAAGGAGAGCCAGCAGACCGAAAAGGAGCGCTGGGACACGCTGACCCGTGAACGGGACGAGAGCAAAACCGCCCTGACCGCCGCCCAGGCGGAGCTGGAGCAGTACAAGCGGGAAAAGTTCCTGCTGGGCAAGGGCGTGCCCGCCGCAGACGTGGACTACTACGCCTTCAAGATCGGCAAGCTGGTGACCGACACGAAGGACTTTGAGGCTGCGGCGGATGAATACCTCGCGGAACATGCGCCGCAACAGCAACCGGAAAGCCCGCCCAGTAGAATCCGGGTGGACTTTAGCGCACCGCTTGGCGGCGGAAGCCCCAACCCGCCCAGCCTGAATGACTACATCAACAATAGACTGCGCGGCAGATAAGCCGCAGAAAGGAAAGAAAAATGCCTACTGTTTCTGTAACAAGAACCGAAGCTTCCGCGCTGATTAGCCCGGAGGAAAGCAAAGAAATCATCCAAAGTGTGGTCGAAAGCTCCACAGCCCTGCGGATGATGACCAGACTGCCCAATATGGGCACCAACGTCCGCGAGTATCCCATCATGGACAGCTACCCGATGGCTGGTTTTGTGGACGGCGATTCCGGCTTGAAAATGACCACCAATATGCAGTGGAAGAAGGACAAGATCGTGGCGGGCGAAATCGCCGCCATCGTCGCCATTCCGGACAACGTGGTGGCGGATTCCCAGTATGACATCTTCGGGCAGATGAAGCCCCGGCTGATTGAGGCCGCAGGCCGCGTGGCCGACGCCGCTATTTTCTTCGGCACCAACAAACCCACCGACTGGCGAGACGGTCTTGTCCCGTCCGCAATTGCCGCCGGGAACGTGGTAAATGCGACTTCCAATATCTACAAGGACGTTTTCGATGAGGACGGCCTGATTGCCCAGGTGGAGGAGGACGGCTACTTCCCCGAGAGCATTGTTTCCGCCATTGCCATGCGGGCGAAGCTGCGCGGGTTGCAGGACAAGAACGACCACCCGCTGTTCCTGGAGAATATGCACCAGGGCGCTCAGTACACCCTCGGCGGCATGGCTATGGACTTCCCCCGCAACGGCGCTTGGGACGCTTCCAAGGCCCTCATGGTAGCGGGGGACTGGAAGCAGGCCGTCTATGCCATCCGGCAGGACGTTACCTTTGACGTGTTCGACAGCGGCGTTGTGTCCGATGAGGACGGCAAGGTTGTTTTCAACCTGATGCAGAACGATATGAAAGCCATCCGTATGGTCATTCGGCTTGGCTGGCAAATCCTGAACCCGCTGAACGCCGTGAACCCGGACGGGTCTACCCGCTTTCCGTTTGCGGTGTACGCGCCCGCCGCTTCCGCCCGATCTGCTGCTTCGTCCAGCAAGTAAGGGGCGGCAAGATGGCCTACGCGGATTACGTTTTTTACAAAAATGAATATTTTGGGCGGGCCGTCGCTGAGGACGATTTCCCCCGCCTCGCCCTGCGTGGAAGCAGGTACATAGACTACATCACGCAGGGCAGGGCGGAGGTCAAGGCGGATTTAGAAGCGGTGAAAATGTGCTGCTGTGAGCTTGCAGAGCAGTGTCAGACCATCGAGACGGCTCAGGAGCTTTCCCAGAAAAGCCTTTCCTCTGGGGCGGCTGGCGGAGCGGAGCTTCAAAGTGAGACAGTGGCCGCATGGTCCCGCTCCTACCGTTCCGGCGGAGACAGCGCCCTGTCTGCGGCCCAGGCGGCGGCAGAGGCAAAGTCCGCGCTCTATGCAATCGTATTGCGGCATTTGGCCCACACAGGGCTGCTGTACAGGGGCGGGGGGTGTTTCCATTGAATATGTTCCCCCACACCGTGACCCTTTACCAAACAGAAACCATCACCGACGAAAAGCTCAACGAAACCAACATCAACCACATCACAGTTCTGGAGGGCGTGCTGCTGATCGCGTCCAAGGCGGCGAATGTCCGGGCCACAGGGCTGGAGGGCGCAGACGCGGTAAACCTCCATATCCCATTTGGCGTGAAAGCGACAGACGGAATGACGGGGCAAAAAAAGACCTACGTTGACCCATTGGAGGTTTGGAAAACAGAAAAGGACAAGTCCGGTATCTGGACGATCTCCATCGGCACAGTGTTCGTCAAGGACAGGGTAGTACTGCCGGACGCAACCCGCACCATCCTGGAGCTGGGCTATGACGATGTGTATCAGGTGACGAAGGTCGACAAGCTGGATTTCGGCGGAATGCCGCATTGGGAAGTTGGAGGTAACTAATATGAGCTGCCTCAAAATCAGCATGAAGGACCAATTTTCCGCACCTCTGATGAAGAAGCTGAAAGAGGCGGGGCCGAGGGCGGCGCACGCTGTGGCAGTCCAGGTCGAGAAGGACACGGAGCCGTTTGTTCCGGCTCAAACAAAGTCACTTGTGAACAGGACACAGGTAGTCGATGGGCAGATCATCTATCCAGGCCCCTACGCCCGCTTCCTGTATAACGGAAAACTCATGGTTGACCCTGATACCGGGAGCTCCTGGGCCCTGAAAGGCGCGACAAAAGTAGTCACTGGGAAAGACCTGAACATTAAAACCACCGTGCATGGGAAAGCGCAATCCCACTGGTTCGAGGCTTCCAAGGCTCAGAACATGGAGAAATGGGAGCGCGTGGCAGGGAGGGCGGTAGACCGTGAGCTTGACAAATGAAAAAACCGCCCTGGTGACGGCGGAGGAAGAGGACAAAATCTCCCGCAACGTTTTGATCTGGCTGAACACCTTCCCGGACATCCCGGACGCGGTTATGGTCGGGAACCCTGTGACGCCGATCGGGTTCGAATTCCTTGTGAACGACCAGCCTGGGATGGCCCTGTCCACCATCCAGTCCCCCTACATAACGAAGCGGTACATCCTGGGCGGCTATGAGGCGGAGTACCAGTTCAAAGTGATATACCGCATCACCCCCGGGAACTCCCCAAGCTCGGACAAGCGCCTGAAAGCGGACGAGTTGCTGGACCAGCTGGGGGATTGGACGCAGTGCAGCTTCCCAGACCTTGGAGCGGGGATACGGGCCGTGCGCGTGGAGCCGACCACCCGTTCCTCCAAGTTCGCCGAATACGAGAACGGCGACGAAGACCACCAGATCTTAATGAAAATGACATATGAGGTGATTTAACGATGGCATTCAAATTCAACACTCCCGCAGGCCAAACCATCGACCGGAAGCTGTATCTGTGCTGCGGCAACAGCGGGACCTACGCCAGCCCGAAATGGGGCGCACTGGGCAAGCGCGTGGAGGACAGCTCCGCCGAGATGGACTGGGGCGAGAACACCAAGACCGATATCATGGGCGATACCTACAGCACCATGAAGACGCCTACCGTTTCCCAGTCGTTCGACCCGTGCGAGCTGGATTCCGGGGACGAGTACCAGCAGTATGTGTGGGGGCTGGCGGTGGTGGACCAGGACGCGCCGGCGCTGTGCAATCAGGACCTGCTGCGCATCCACCTGTACGCTGTGGACGAGGAAGGCAACGCTTTCGCTGAGCGCTATCCCAGCTCCATGGTGAAGCCCTCCAGCCTGGGCGGCGAGGGCGGCGGCAGCCTGACCATGCCCGTAGACATCACGTTCGGCGGCACGCGCGAGGTGGGGACCGCCAGCGTAGCGGCGGACGGGACTATCACCTTTACGCCGAAAGGGGCAGGTGAGGCCGAATGAAAGAGCTTTCTTTTGAGACTGGCCTCGTCTCCTACAGCCTGAACGGCGCGGCCCAGGTGATCTTCAATCCAACGGACAGTGTGTTCATCGAGCGGCTTTTCAAAACCTTCGACGCACTGGACGAGAGGCAAGACGCCTATAAGGCCGAGGTGGAGAAAGCGGCAGGCGGCCGGGAGATATTCGAGATCGCCCGCCGCCGGGACTCGGAGATGCGCGTCATGATAGATGAGGCCATGGGCCAGCCGGTGTGCGAGGCCCTGTTCGGCGGCATGAACGTCTACGCTATGGCGGACGGCCTGCCCGTGTGGGCCAACCTGCTGCTGGCAGTGATGGACGAGGTGGATACCACATTTTCACGGGAACAGAAGCTGACGAATCCGCGCCTGACCAAGTACAGCGCGAAGTGGCATAAAAAATGACGTATACCCTTCCAGAGTCCGTCGAATTGGGCGGTACGGCATATCCCATCCGCTGGGATTACCGGCCCATCCTGGACATCTGCACCGCGCTGTCGGACCCGGAGCTTTCTGAGGAAGAGCGGGCGTATAACGCGCTGGATATCTTTTATCCCTCGCTGGAGGACATACCGCAAAACCGTTTGCAGGAGGCCATAGAGCGCTGCATATGGTTCATCGACTGCGGCGACGTCCAGACGGACCGGCGCAGGCAGCCGCGCCTGATGGACTGGGAGCAGGATTTCCCGATCGTCGCCGCGCCGGTGAACCGTGTCTTGGGGCGGGAGATACGTTCCGCCGAGCCGCTGCATTGGTGGAGTTTCATCGGGGCCTACCAGGAGATCGGCGAGTGTACCTTCGCCCAGGTGGTCCGCATCCGGGACCACCTGGCGCGGGGGAAGAAGCTGGACACGGCCGACATGGAGTGGTACCGGCGGAACCGGCATTTGGTCGAATTCAAAAACAAGTACACCAACGAAGATGACGAGACCCTGAAAAGATGGGGCGGGGCGTAGCCAACATTGGCAAACGTTAAACATTGGGCCGCAATGTCATCTTCGCTCAGAGATGCCCGAAGATCCCGAAAATCAAGCCATTTTGAAAGAAGGCGGCTTTAGTGTCATATTCTACAGTGGACGGCAGTGTGGTCATCGACGTTGATATGGACGTCAGCGATGCGGAGAAAGAGCTGGCGCGGCTAAAAGGCCGGGTATTTAAGTTGGAGAATGAAATCGGAGAAAAGGAATCCAGGCGCAATGACCTTGTCGAGCGGCAAAGAAGGATCAACGCCGAGATCAACGAGCTCCAGAAAAGCCGGAACACTTTGGACGGAGACGCTTTTGCCGATACGTCCGCAGTCGATGAAAAAATTTCAAATATGCGCGGAGAAGTCTCCACGATAAATAAAGAGATCAATACGATCGACTCGTCTCTTGACACGCTCAACTCAACGCTTGATTATACCAAAATGCGTTTTGGCGAAGTGTCTGAAATTTCCGGGTCCTTTGCGAAGGAATTTGATACGAATACGATATCCGGTCAATTGGAACAGGCAAATTATGAGCTGGCTCAGATCTCCGCGCAAGGGAAAGGCCTCGGAAGCCAAGAATACGACGAGGCATACCGCAAACTCGCGCTGTTGACGGAACAGGCGAGAGAGTATCAAAGGGAACTTGCTAAAACGCCGGAGAAACGGCAAAAAGAAGCCGATGCCGCGATGGCGGCACAAGAGGCCGAACGGCGCCTGATCGACCTCAAAGAAAACGCCGCTGTTTCAGACCAGCACATCGTCGACCTGAACGAAGAGCTTGTGCGTTTGAAAGAACGGCAGGCAGAGCTTCACCAGGCAGGCGTTGGACTCGGCCATCAAGAATACGATAAGACGCTGCAAGAGATCGCGGCGATAAACAATGAGCTGAAAGCGTACCAAAACGGGTTAATCGAGGTAGAGGGACGCACAGATGATGTAGGCGACGCACAGAAAAGGGCAGCGAAGCACGCGGGCAATCTTACCGGGCGTCTGAAAGGCATACTCGCGTCCGCGTTCGTTTTCAATGTCTTGTCCTCTGGCCTGCGCCAGTTCACAGGATGGGTGGGCAAGGCGATAAAGTCGAACAAAGAAGCCTCCGCCGCCATCGCAAAGCTGAAAGGAGCGCTGCTCACTCTGGCACAGCCGCTGGTGGAGATCATTATACCGGCATTCATCACGCTGGTGAATGTTCTGTCCCGTGTTGTTTCCGCGATAGCCAGTATCGTATCGCAGCTGTTTGGTTCCACCATCCAGTCATCCCAGGAGGCGGCAAAGGGGCTTTACAGCGAGATGGAAGCGCTGGAGGGTGTTGGGAGCGCGGCAAAGGATGCGGGGAAGCAGATGGCTTCCTTTGATGAAATCAACCAGATCTCCGACAATGGATCTTCTGGCAGCGGTGGAGGCGGCACAGGAAGCGGTGCCGCGCCGGATTTTGATTCTTCATTCATCGAGGGAGAACTTGAACGAATCTCCTTTCTTGTCGGCGGTGCGCTTCTTGCCGTAGGCGCTATCCTCACATTTTCCGGGATAAACGTCCCTCTTGGCATTGCCCTGATGGCCGCTGGCACCCTCACTCTCACGTCTGCAATTACGACGAACTGGGGCGCAATCGCCGAAATGCTACAAGGTCCAATCGGTGCTGTAGTGGCAGTTTTAAGTGTGGCGTTTTTGGTGATTGGCGCGATACTTGCTTTTTCTGGGATAAACATACCTCTTGGCATTGGACTGATAGCCATTGGAGCGCTCGGTCTGGCTACCGCTCTTGCCGCCAATTGGGATACGGTGCAAGAGGCATTACAGGGCCCGATTGGAGCGGTCGTTGGAATAGTGAGCGCAGCTCTGCTTGCATTGGGCGCGATACTTCTCTTTACGGGTGCAGGCATACCGCTGGGGCTCGGACTGATAGCCATTGGAGCGCTCGGTCTGGCTACCGCTTTTGCCGCCAACTGGGACACGGTGCAAGAGGCGCTTGGTGGCCCGATCGGGGCTGTAGTGGCTTTGGTGAGCGGCGCACTTTTGGTCCTTGGCGTTATCCTGTTGTTTACGGGTGTTGGCATACCGCTGGGGCTTGGTTTGATCGCCGTTGGTGCGGCAGGCCTCGCGGCTACCATAATACCCAACTGGGACTTTATTTTGGACGCTATAAAAGGCGCATGGGAAAGTGTAAAAAGTTTTTGGAACACGCACATCGCCAAGTTCTTTACTTTGGACTATTGGGGCGATCTTGGTAAAGGGATCATCGATGGCTTTTTGGGCGGGCTAAAAAAGGCATGGGAGACCGTTGTTTCCTGGGCGACAGGTGTTGTCGATTGGTTCGCCGGCCTGTTCAAAGGGGCTGAAAAAAGCGTTTCCGGTGTGACAAGCGCATCCAGCGGTTCGTCCAGCGGGACTCGGCAATACAACGTTTCGACTAACGGACGATCCGCATTCCCTTCACGCGCAAGTATATCTCTCCCCCAGATCCCCCGGCTGGCCCAAGGCGCGGTGATCCCGCCTAACCGGGAGTTCATGGCGGTGCTGGGGGACCAGCGGCGGGGCGTGAACATCGAGGCCCCGCTGGACATGCTCGTGCAGGCGTTCAACCAGGCGAACCGGGAGACCGGCGGCATCGCCCAGATAGTCGCCCTGCTCCAGGCCATCCTCGCCGCCGTCAAGGCGGGACAGGTCATGGAGGTGGACCGGCGGCAGTTCGGACAGGTGGTCCGTCAGGCGTATAACGAGGAGAGCCGACGGGTCGGCGTGAATTTCGCGGGGGGCTGAACACATGAAAACACCGCTGAAAGTAGACGGGATAGCCTATCCCGGCCTGCATATCTCCAGCCTGAAGCGGTCCTTCTCCGTGCTGGACGGGCCCAATGCGGGGCGGGTGATGAGCTATGACATGGTGCGGGACGTGGGCGGGACCTTTTACAACTACTCCATAACCTTCGACCCGGACCTGAGCGACCCGGCGGAGTATGACAAGTTTTATGAGGTCATCTCCGCTCCGGTGGACTACCACTTGATCGAGGTTCCATACGCTCAGGGTACGATGGTATTCAAGGCATATGTCTCCAATGGCGAGGACGAGCTTTTGATGCAGTATTCAAACTTCAACGCCTGGGACAACCTGTCCGTCAATTTCGTGGCCATGTCGCCGCAGAGGAGACCAGGATGAGCGTCAAGATCGTATATGAAGACATCGCCGTAGGGGCGCAGGAGGATGCGGCGGTCACGGCCACGGCGGCGCAGGCCGGGTCAAGGCCCGCAGACCTGCCCGCCGGGGTAGATCCAACCCCCATTGCCACACTGGAGCTGAACCACTGGCTTCTGGGCGGGGACAGGCAGATCAAACGAAATCAGCCAATCGGTTTCTGGTCAGCGCAGATAAGCGGCGGAACTGCAGTCTTTTCCAGTCCGCCCACGATTACGGTGGACTTCGACCGGCAGTACACCTCCCTGGGCATTTATCTGCGCTTCGATACGGCCACCGGGGCCTACTGCTCGGCGGTGACCATCCGCTGGTATCAGGGGGCCAGGCTGCTGGACGAGAAAACGTTCCGCCCGGACGGGCCGGAATACTTCTGTGAGAACACGGTGGAGGCGTACAGCCGGGTGGTGATACAGCTCGACAAGACGCATCTGCCGTACCGCCGCGCCAGACTGTCCCACATTCTGTTCGGTATCATCCGCACCTTTCTGCGGGACGAGCTGCGCCAGGTGAAGGTGACGGAGCAGGTGGATCTGATTTCTGTCGAGGCGGCGGTGAACGCGCTGGACTTTGAGCTGGACAGCACATCCGACGTGGAGTATATGTTCCAGCTCCGCCAGCCGGTGTACGCTTATAACGGCGAGGCGCTGGTGGGGGTGTTTTACATCAGTGGTTCCAGCCGGAAGGGGGGGAGTCTGTATAGCCTGTCCTGTGTGGACGCAGTTGGCGTGCTGGACGAGGACACGGTTCCCGCCGCTGTCTATGAGGCCCGTCCGGTGCGGAGCCTGCTGGAGGAGGTGCTGGACGGGAAGTTCAGGCTGGAGCTGGACCCGGCGCTGGAGGGGGAGACCGTCACCGGCTACCTGCCGGACTGCACCCGCCGGAAGGCGCTGCACCAGATCGCCTTTGCCCTGCGGGCCATCGTGGACACCAGCGGGACGGACGGGATCCGGGTGTACCGTCTGCCGGACGGCTTGCCGGAAGAACTGCCGCCTGAGCGCGTTTACACCGGCGGCAGCGTGGACACGTCCGCCGTGGTGACGGCTGTGAGCGTGACGGCCCACAGCTACTCCAGGACCGGGAGCGGGAGCGACACGGTGGAGGCGGGGGGCGTGACCTGGTATCACACCACGGCGGTCACCACCATCAAGAACCCCAACGTCACCGCCAGCGACAAGCAGAACGTGAAGGAGATCAAGGAC
This sequence comes from uncultured Eubacteriales bacterium, assembly GCA_949742895.1. The sequence continues at coordinate 9,575 of CATJRT010000197.1, forward strand.
GCCACCCTTGTGAACCCCGGCAACGCAGCCGCTGTGGCGCGGGCGGCATACGACTACTATATGCGCCGCAGCAGACAGCGGGTGAAGCTCGTCATGACCGGTGAAAAACCGGGGAGCCATATGACCGCGCCTACGCCCTGGGGGACCGCAGTGACGGGCCACATCGCCTCCATGAGCATCACCTTGAGCGGCATCGCGGCGGCAGACTGCGAGGTGGTGGGCGTATGAGCATACTGGACACGCTGGTCACAGACCGCACTCAGGCGGACGCGGACCGGGCGGCGGAGCTTGCCGCAAAGGGACTGAACGGCATGACCCCGGCGGAGGTTGCAGAGTACCTGGCCGGAATGAAGGGCGCGTACAACGCCGCTGATCTGAACCGGGTGGCAGAGGCCATGGAGTATGTGGCGGAGCGGTTTCAGGGGTATGGGTATGCCGTGAAGCTGGCACACACCAGGGCCTGGTCCATGTCCGACATCCCGGATCCGGCTGAGATGGACGGGTATCTGTTGGATCTGGCGGCGCTGCGCGGGGTATTGGCGGTCTTTCGGACAACCCCGGAGGTGCCGCAGGATATGGAGGGACTGACCGTCCAAGAGGCAAACGACATTGAAAAGATCCTGGTGGACGTGGACAGCTTGCTGACGCTGATGGCGGGATCGTTTCTGCGGTGCGGCGCGGCTGGCGTGTTTTCCGGGGCGCGGGGCCTGCCCGCGGAAGGGGGCGCTGCGGCGCTCACCTGGGCGGAGCTGGACGCATTGGGGCTAAGCTGGGCGGACTGGGGCGCAAAAACATGGTTCAAATTATTGTACGGGAGGTAATCATATGGCTGAAGAATTGGATATGGTGACTCCGTTCACTGCGGACGAAGCGCCGTCGATGGAGAACTTCAACGCCCGGATCGCACAGGTCAATGAGGCGCTGGCGGGCGCAGGGGGCAGCGGGCTGGCACTCCCGGAGGAATGCCTGGTTACGATCCTGTGCTATGACTCCAGCGGAAACGTGCTGCGGGAGCTGAAGGCGTATGCTCCGCCCCCGGAGCCAGGCGGCGAGTATGCGGCCCCGGATTTCTTCAAGCGCCATCTTCTGGCCGAGTTTGTAACGCCCCAAAGCACAGATAAGATCGTGATAAAGCCCCCGGAGGGCTTCGCCTTTCAGGCGTTTTGGGAGTCCTTCGGGGTGCGGCTCTATTTTTCGGAGGAGTCTGCGATGATTCCCTACCTGTGGGGGATTACAACGCCGGAGGGCTACGCCTCCTTTGGCCCTGGTTCTCCCGGTTATTCCACCGGCATTCTGAATGCTGCATATGTTGCGCTCCACGGGACTGTCGGGATTGAGATTGCGTGATGGAGGCCAGATACAAGGTGACGGCGTGCCTGCTCATCAAGGACGAGGGGCGCTACCTGCCCGAATGGCTGGAATGGCACGCGGGACAGGGCGTGGAGCACTTCTATATCTACGACAACGGCTCCGCTGTGCCGGTGGGCAGGTCTGTCCCGGAGGGATACAGGGACAGGGTGACGGTGGTGGATTTCCCGCCGCCCAGGAAGCATACTCAAATGGACGCCTACGCGGACTGCCTGCGGCGCTTTGGTGGGGAGAGCGAGTGGATGGCGTTTCTGGACACGGACGAGTTCCTGCGGGTGGTGGACGGCTCCGCCCTCCGGGACTTTCTGGCGGACTACCCGGAGGCGGACGCAGTGCTGGCCAAGTGGGTGGTATATGACGCCAACGGTCTGCTGGAGGACGACGGCAGGCCGGTACGGGAACGGTTCACCCACAGTTCGGACCGGTATCCCTACGGAATGCCCCAGTGCAAAAGTATTGTGCGCCCGGCGCGGGTGGAGACCATGGGAGCCCACGGCCCCATCGCGACCCGGCACAGCCTGTGGGTAGTGAACGAAAACCATGAGCGGGTGCGCCAGGGGGCGGGCGAGCTGCCGGGAGCGAAGCTGGTGGTGGACCACTACTTCACCCGGTCCCTGGCCGAGTGGCGGGAGAAGCTGACCCGTGGGAGCTGCGACCCGGGCTACAGCCGGGACGGCGGCTGGTTCTGGCGGATGAATCCGGAGATGGTACAATTTATGGCAGAGGAGGAGAATTCATGAAAGACAGGGTCGTAGAGAATCCCAACCGGTATTTGATGGAGCCGGTGGAAGGGATGGAGGGCGTTGTGGATCTCATCCCGTTTCCTGGTACAGTTCTGGAGGAGGGCACGCCGCTGAACAAAGCTACGCTGCTCAGCGATAATACCGCCTCCATGTTGGGGTTGGAGTCCGGGGAACCCACGGTGGACGAGGCGCTGGCTCAGGTGCCAACATCCCATATGCTGCATCGAATGATAGGCGCTTCATCTGAGCTCACTGTATCGGAAGTTTCGCCGGGAGATAGTATCGGCGTATCTGATATGGACGCTGACACGGGTAAAAGGGTTACAGTACATAACTTAGCCCAGTATGTTTATACAAAAAGTACGGGAAGAGAATCAACATTTCAAAAACTTATTATGGGAAGGCTATTCTGATGGGACTTGAAATTTTTACAAGCAGCGGAACATTTAATCCAGCTACGTATGGATTGCAGGCCGGAGATTTTATTCAGGTTCTTGTTGTTGGAGCCGGGGCCGGCGGCGACTGGGGCCGCGACAGTTCAAACGCAACATATGGCGGTGGATTGGCGGGAAGTATAGCAGTAAAAACGTATAAGCTGCCTAATACAAATACCATAAACGTTACCGTTGGTACTGGAGGTTCTGGGGGCACAAGTGCAAGCAACCATGCTAAGGCCGGCCAAAGCAGCAGTTTTGGGGCCGTTGTATCTGCGCCAGGAGGTGCCGCCACCGGCAACGGCTTGGATTCCGGAGCTGGTGGCGATGGAGGTTATTCCCCACTGTTAGCACAAGCATTTATGCAAGGAGGCCGTGCAAGCGGTACGCTCGGAACTGATGGCGGAGGCGATGGCGGCTCAAATGGAGGCAAGGGTGGTAAGACTTACCAAAGAGGCGCGTATGGCTCGGTACCTTTTGGTGGAAGCCCTGCATATGGAGGTTCCTACGGTAATGGTAGTTCGTATTATGGCGGTGGCGGCGGCGGAAACGGCTACGGTGCCGGAGGTGGTGCTGGCGGCTATCCATTTGCTTCTGGAGGGAGTGGAGCATCTGGCTTGGTAATTGTGACGTGGTAAGGGGTGTGATAATATGTACATTTTGCTGTCAGGACAAAACACAGTATCTGAGATTATCCCAGATGAGAATCCAGCATTCCCAGGTATCCCCATCGAGCAGCGCTATGCGCCGGACTTTATTGAGCAGTTGATCCATGTGCCGGACGACGCTGAGGTGGCGCAGAACTGGATTTATGATTTCGAGACAGGTTTTTTTTCTCCGCCGCCGGAGCCGGGAAAGCTGTCAGATTTGCTGCCAGACATGATGGAACCCGCGCCTGCGGCGGAGCCTGGGGAGGCGGAGGACGTGGCGGGGCTGCTGGTGGAGCACGAGTACCGGCTGGCGCTGCTGGAGCTGGGGCTGACGGGGGGTGATGCGTGATGCTGTACCGGACATTGA
>CATJRT010000198.1 GCA_949742895.1 uncultured Eubacteriales bacterium
CCGGCGTAGGCAGGGAGGGCGATGCTCTCGATCATATCCATGCCCATTTTATCGCCGGTAATCTGGGCCAGCTCGCTGGGGGTGAGCTGGTCGATGAAGGATTCCCACTTGGGATCATCGAAATCCACGTCCTTCATTTCCACAAAGGAAATACCGTTGTCCTGCTTATACTGGTAGGCGGAAATATCGGGGGCATCGGCGGGCTTCTCATACTGGAAGTTCTCCATCAGATTCTGGATCTCCGGGGTGGCGGTGAGGTTGGACACAGGATCGGGGAAGGTGTTCCAGTCGGATCGGGTCATGTAGGTAACGGAGCCGGGGACAAAGTAGTTGATGTCCCGGTCCTCGAAATGGTTGGACACCACTTCGCCAGTATAAGGGGACACGGCGTAGGTCACATTGTCCAGCGCGGCCAGTTCGTCCTTGTGGACTTTGGCGGAATCGCCCTCCACCGGGTTCCCCCCGGTGTCAAACATCCCAGTAACGCCCTTGGCGGCCATCACGTTGTTCAGTGCGTCATGGGCATTGTCACCGATGGCGAAATAATACTCGCCGGGGTCGAACACGTAGCAGCCCGTCTTGGAAGAGGCCGCGCCGTTCTGAGCAGCGCTGTCATAGACGGCAAAGATGTAGTCGGAAAACTCCAGGGTTACCGTCTCGCTCTCCCCAGACGCCAGAGCGGAGGTCTTGGCGAAGTCGGCCAGCTGGATGGCGCTCTTTTCCGCCTGACCTGCCTCATAAGGCAGCTGGACGTACATCTGCACCACGTCCTTGCTCTCGCCGGAATAGGCGGCCGAGCCGTTGTTGGTCACCTTCACCTGGGCGGTGACGGTGTGGGTGGATTTGTCCCAGTTGACGTTGAGCAGTTCCTGGGTAAAGGAAGCGTAGCTCATGCCTGCGCCAAAGGGAAACACCATCTCGTCTGCGTAATTCCACGCACCGTCCTTGCTGGCGTATACGCCCTTGGGGCCAGCGGCGTTGTTGATGCCCAGCACCTGATCCTGATAGCGGGTCTCGTAGTATTTGTAGCCCACGTAGATGCCCTCGGCATACACCAGGTACTTGTTTTTATACAGGCCGGTCAGGTTATCGAAGGTAAAGTCTCCGGCGTTCTGCATGGCGGCGGAGCTGAGGGAGTCGGCGGCATAGGTGATGGCGTTGCGCCCGGAGGGGTCGGCATGACCGCCCAGCAGCCGGGCCACGCCGGTCATGCCGTAATTGCCGGGGTAGCCGATCCACAGGCAGGCATCCACTCCGTAGTCGGCCAGCCAGCCCAGATCCATGGCATAGCCGGAGTTGACCACCACAATAATTTTGCCGAATTTGCCGGAGTCCCGGATGAGGTTCAGCGTGTCGATCTCCTCCTGGTGGAGGGACAGCTCGGGCACGCCGACGGGGCCCTCCTGCCAGTCACCCTGGAGGCCGTGGTTCAGGTCGCCCTCCTCGCCACCAAAGCGGCTCATAACGTAGATGGCGGCGTCATTGTAGCCGGAGGCGTAGGAACTCTCCGTCCCGGCATAGGCGGAGGCGGGGATCTCGCCGATGAGGCCGGTTTTGGTGCGGGTCCCGTTGGCGGCCACGATGGCGTTATACACCGCCTCGTTGACCTGGAACCCCTCCTCCTTCATGGCATCGTAGAGGTTAATGCCGTCGTTGGGCGGGCCGCCGGAGCCGCCATGGTACACCGGAGTGGCAGCGGCAAAACCGAACAGCGTCACGCTGGCGTTGGGTGCCAGGGGAAGTGCGTCATTTTCGTTGCGCAGCAACACGCTGCCCTCCTCCTGGCTCTCAATGATGTAGTCCTTCAGGGCGGCGCGCATTTCCTCCATAGAGGTGTAGCCGGACTGGTAGTAGTTGGTGTCATCTGTCACTTGGACAGCGGGGGGAAGGGTGCCCAAGAACAGGTTTACATCCCCTTCCCGGGTAAAGGCCAGACTCTGTCCAAACATGGTCAGGGAGAACACCAGCACCAGGAGGGTGCACAGCCCTCGCCATAGATATGTTTTCTTCATGAAGCGTTCCTCCAAATCAGTTTTTCATCCTCTTACACACTCGGGGAACGGGGTCAAAGGACGCAGGGGTCAGGCGCCAAAGTCAGTGAAGTCGAAGGAACTGGTCTTGGTGTTGACCTGCACGGAGGTCTCCGGGAAGGCCACGCTGTCCAGAAATTGCTGGGCGGTCCAGGGCTGGGCGTTCTCATCCACAATGGGGGCGCCAGTGTTGGGGTCGGTCTGGGCGGGGATTACAGCCTTGCCCATGGCATCGCTCCAGTTGTCGGTATCCGCCCAGTAGAGCTGGTCGAAGCTGCGCACCACGCGGGTGGGTGCGGACAGGACCACGTCCAGCAGATCCTCGTCCAGGTCATTTGTTTGAGAGGTGTAGGTGCCATAGAACTTGGTGATGGAGTTCTCCCGCTCGTTGCCCTTGGCATCGTTTGTACTCTCGGCCAGTTCCAGGGCAGAGAAGGTGGAGGCGGACACCACCAAGCAGTAGGTGTTGTCATCCATCAGGGTAATCTCCTGCTGGGTAAAGGTGGTCAGATAGTAGTTGTACTGGGGACGCATATTAGAGTAATCCAGTTGGGCGGGGCTGAGATAAATACCAGTGACCTTACCGGCAGACTTGCCGCCGCTACTGCAAGCGGCCAGAGACAGCGCCATGGCCATAGCTAAGAACAGGGTGGCAATTTTTGCGTACTTTTTCATTGATGTATCCTCCTCATAGTTTTCTCAGGGCGCAAGCCCATCTAACGCATTTAACTTATTAAATCTGCCTAAAGTTTTCAATAGAAACCGCATAACTTTTGTCCCTGGCCGCGTAGCCTTACAAATGCGGCCGCACAGCCTTGACTTTTCTTGTCCAAATTGCTATATTGTTAGCAGGAAGAGGAGGTGGGCGGATTTGATCAACATCGCTGTAGTGGAAGACAACCAGGAGCATACCGCCGCCCTGGAGTCCCACATCCAAACCTACGCCGCCCAGCATAAGCTGGCGGTTTCCGTGAAGGTTTTTTATGATGCCATCACATTTTTGGAGAAATACTCCGCTTTCCACATCGTGTATATGGACATTATGATGCCTATGCTCAACGGTATGGACGCTGCAAAGCTTCTGCGGGAAAAGGACGAAAAGGTGGTTCTTATTTTCATCACCACCATGCGGCAGTACGCCATCCAGGGCTACGAGGTGTCGGCCTATGACTTTATTGTTAAGCCCATTGCCTATCCGGAATTCGCCCTGAAGTTCACACGGGTGCTGGACAGGCTGGATTTGACAGAATCCCCTGATGTGTTCATCCGCACAGAGGCCAGCTTCGTCCGCCTTGCCCCGAAGGATATCCATTATGTGGAGGTCAAAGGCCACCACTGCGTCTACCACACGCGCAGCGGCAACTACCGCCAATACCAGACCATGAAAAGTGCTGAGTCTACTTTGGACGGCCAGGGCTTTGTGCGCTGCAACAATTTCCTGCTGGTCAACCTGGCCCATGTAGATCGGGTGGAGGGCATGACTGCCTATGTGGGCGAAGAGGCCCTCCCCATCAGTCACCCCCGGCGCAAGGCTTTTTCCGAGGCGTTTTCCCGGTATATGGGAGGCATGGGGTTATGATCGCTTATCTGATGGGGCTGATGGGAACCTACGCCCTCCAGGGCACCAACCTGATCCTGACCTTTTGGGAATGCTATCTGTGCATTGCCCTGTTCGCCCGCAAGCTGGAGCGGAGAGATTTTTTTGCCGTCCGGGTGGCCATGACCCTGCTGGAGGGGATTGTTGTCTGCTTTCTCTTAGCCATTTGGTACACGGAGACAGACTCCCTGCTGGTGCGGGTGCTGTGTTATTCCTCCGTCTCTGGGTTGAACTTCGCCGCCCTGTTGTTTTGCTGGAAGGCCGATTTGGCAGAGACGCTGTTGGCCTTCTGCTCCGGCATGGCGGCCTATCAATTCACCAACAAGCTTTATCCCCTGCTGCAAAACCTCCGGGGCATCAATGACCGGGAAACGAACTCCATGTTTCACCCCAGTGAAACTGGTTCCGCAAATTTGGACTGGGCCATATTTTTTGGGTTCCACCTGCTGGCATTTATCCTCCTTTCCGTCATTTTTACACCCAAAAACAAGCTGGTGCACAACCGGCGCACCACCCGCAATGTGATCATCCTGTCCATCTCCACCGTGGTGCTGGTAAATATTCTGATCTGCGTCTCCCGGGTGTATGAAGGCGAGAGCGATATGCTCAACATAGTGACCAAGGTGCTCTATGTGGGATTCAGCTTCACCATATTGACCATCTGCGCGGGCATCTTTTCCCAGAGTGAACAAGAGCAGCAAATCGACATCCTCCGGCAGCTCTGGCGGCAGGATCGGGCGCAGTTCGAGTCGGTGAAGGCCAACATGGACGTCATCAACATGAAGTGCCACGATCTAAAGCACATCTTGGACAAGATCGAGGGCAAGCTCACCTGCGAGGAGGCGGACTCCCTGCGGGGGGCTATCCAGTTCTACGACGCCAACATCAAAACAGGCAACGAGGTTTTAGACGTGGTGCTGTGCGAAAAGGCCATGACCTGTCAGAAAAACGGAATTTCCTTCTCCTGTATGGCTGACGGCACCGGGCTGGGATTTCTTACGCCGGTACAGACCTATTCCCTGTTCGGAAACATCATCGACAACGCCGTAGAGGCGGTGTCGCCGCTACGCGAGGCGCAGCGGGTGATTTCCCTCACCTGCCATGAGGAAAACGAAGTGCTTGTAATTGAGGAATCCAACTATTTCAGCGGGGGGTTGGCGATGGACAGCGGCCTGCCCTCCACCAGCAAGGGGGACGTGTCCCGCCACGGATTCGGCACAAAGAGTATCCAGTATATTGCGGAACAGTATGGCGGCACCCTGGATATCAAGGTTGTGGATGATATGTTTTTCTTGACTGTGCGATTCTCTCTTGCAAAATGAAAATCAAAAGTTGCGGCAGGTTCCGAGCCAGAACCTGCCGCAACTTTTATGTTCCCAATCTATCCAATAATGTTTCTTCAAATTTTGGAAGCCACCACTCCCGATAACCCGCCTTTGTTGGATGGATGCTGTCCGCCATATACAGCGCCCTGTCTGTCTCGGAAATGTCGTTGAAAGCCGCATCCCGATACAAATCAATAATAACAATGTCCCATTTTTCTGCCAAAGATTCCAGTGCCAGAACCATCTGTTCGTAGTTTTCATCCCCCATGGGGGGGCTGGTGTAGAAGCAGACAGGGCAATTCCAGGTTGCTTTGACGGCGGCGATAATGTATTCCATAGCGCCAAATGTGGTGGTCTTGTCAAATGCATCTATTCCCCGCACATCATCAGCGGTCACCGTGCCAAAGCTGTCCGGCATACCTCTATCATTGGTAGACAGTTGGCAAACAAAGACATCCACTGTCTCAACCTTTTCCTTAGAGACAAGGTAGCTGTCCAGGCGGCTCACATAGCTTTCACTTTTTATGTCCGCCAAGGTCGTACCTGAAACAGCCTGCTTAATACACTGTGCGCCATGTTTCTTGGCAATATAATCCACCATGGACTCTTTGCCTGAACTGGCCCCCTCCGTCACAGAGGAACCCAGCCAAAAAATGACCTTTCCCTTTAATGGACTATCAGGCTCCTCCTGCATATTTTTCACAGAATATTCTTCCCGGTTTCCCTCAAGATAGACATTCACCTTCACGTCAGCAGTCTTTCCCCCATAAACAAGCTTTGCATAAAGACTTGTTCGGAGCAAGGGTTCGTCTACAATAAGCCCTTCATAAGGGACATTTTCCACTATGGTTCCATCAGATAGTTTTGCATTGATTATAACCCCAGTAGGATCAAAGGTATCACCCTCTTCATAGTCCAATCGGTTAGGAGGTTGAGCAATTATGAGCTGGCGAACTGTGGAGGTATTCTGTTTAGAGTCTGCTTGGTCTGCATCTTCCTGCTTTGTCTGGTTCGCGCAGGCAGACAGGAGCAAACCAAGGACAACTGTCGCAACGAATATATTTCCGATCGTTTTTTTCATCATATCTGAAGGTGCCTTTCCTATTTCATTACAATTGTGTATGTAGCCGCATCAGTGAGCCTGATGGCATTGTTCTCCAGCAATTCATATGTGCCACCCTTTACGGCAAATTCTGTTCCCATACTTAAAGGGATACGAACGATTCCCTCTGCGTCAATGGCGGTCACGGTAAGAACCGTCCCCTCCTGGGCGGTGTTCAGCTTCACCACGATCTTCCCTTTAGGCGTCCATACCGAGCAATCGAAGCTGTCCAGTCCGTCCCAGGGCGCGATCTCATATGTTTCAAACCCTGCCTGAGTGGGCCGTATGCCCGCCGCATATTTGGAGAGGATATACAGCGGTGCGGCAGTCCAGCCATGGTTGATTGTGCCAGTTTCCCCATCGAAGGTCTCCCACAGGGTGTCGTACTCGTCGTGGAGCATGGGGTCATAGCGGTCGCGCATCCGCTGGATGGCCAGATCAGCGCGCCCCATGGCGCACAGGGCCTCCAACACATACTTCTCAATAAAAGGGCTGGCCTGATAGGTATTCATGACCACATCGGTGATGAGCGGCCAATCCTTCTCCTCCGCCAAACCGGACAGGGCCAGCATGGCGTTGGCACGGTCATCTATGTACTTGCTGTCCGGACTCTTGAAGCCCTCCTCGGTATAATAGACGGCTCTCCAGTTTTCCTTCATGGCGTCCATCCGCTCCGTGAGGAACCCGGTTCCCTCTGAGATGCCCAGGTCATCTGCCAGGGATTTGGTGACGTTGAGGGCATAGTAGTATATCCCTGTCTGAAGCAACTGGGTGTCGATGCGGTCACCCCAGTCATCCCACGTCCAGGAACCGTCCCGGTACACTGGCAGACCGTTCTCCATCTCCACAAGCTGGAGGTAGTTGAGGAAAGCAGTGCAATACGCCTCCGCCGTCTCCCGGTCGCCGGAGTGGAGCCAGTAGTGGTACACGCTGGTCATGAAGATCAGGCTCTGGTTTGGAATCTCCTGGGGTTTTACGCTGGGAGCCCGGCTGGGGATGGTTCCGTCGGTTCTTGTCCAGGCCACACAGGCCAGAATGGCCTTTTTCGTCAGATCCAGCCCACCTTGGTCATAGCTGTACAGTGCCGCATCAATTTGATTGGAGGCGTCACCCATATAGGGGCCCCGCTCCCGCTCGGGGCAGTCCATATAGGTATCACGCATACAGATGGCCAGCGTATTGAGGGATTCCTGCCACAGCTGATCTAAATCCGGCGCGGAGGAAGTAAAGGAACCAGCCTGTTTCCCGTTGAAACCGCTGACCCGGTAGCCCAGCCGCGTAAAGGTCACCCCGGCCTCCACCTCAATAATCAGTTTGGAGCCGCTGCGCCAAGGGTAGTTTTCGTAGTGCTGTGCGCCCTCGGCAGTGACGTAGGTATCCTTAAAGTTGGGTAGTTCCTGCTTGTCTGTGTATGTGTCAGTATAGAATGTGAGCTTTTTGCCCGCTGGGGCTTCCAGCTCAAAATAGGGGGTAAATTGGATGTTTCCGGGCAGGTTCAAAACTAAGGTGCTATCCTTGTCCAGCGGCCTGCCTACATAATCGGCGGAGTTGTCGAAATCGGTAATGTCTTCGAACCTGATAGGCTGAATCATGGCAGAGTAGAGGTCACCAAAGGGCAGATCCCCGGCCTTGGCCACCGGCACGGCATTTTCCCACTGACTGTCGTCATACCCCTCCGTCATAAACTTACCCAAGTCATCCCGGGCATCGAAATAGACGTTGCGTTCCGCCAGCATGGAGGACTGCGCATAACTGGGATAATCTGCCCCGGCGGTGACACGGTTCTTGTAACCGGTATGGCGGATGGCTTTCCAAGAGCTGTCTGAACAGACGTCCGTTCCGCCAGCATTTAACTGGAAAATAAGCCCCGCCTGGGTGTACTCGTCCCCTTCCTCGTCCAGAAGCACCGGAACGATAGAGCCATCCCCTGAACGCCCGTTGAAGGCAACCAGTAAAGCGATGGTGTTTTCCCCCTGCTTCAGGTTGGTGAGCTCCACTGTGTCATAGTAACTGTCGTAAGGCGTGGGGCCCCGTTTCAACGAACCATCCAGCACCACCAACTCCCCATTGACCCATAGCACATATTTATCCACAGCGGAAATAAATGCGGTTGCGGAGAGGACATCCTGCTCCAGGGTAAAGGTCTTGCGAAAAGCCACATAGCTGTCCTCCGCACAGCTTTCTGTCCATATCCATTCAGAATCCCAGTCGGTCTTTTTATACCCTTCAATCGCTGACAGGTATCGGAGGTCGGAGCGATCTGGCGTACCCCGACCAGGGGCAGAGGCATCTACTCTGGTGGATGCGGCAGGATTCGATGTGGTGCCCGCTTCTCCGCCGCACCCTGGTAGTAGCGAGAAAATGGCGGCGGCGCACAACAGCAGCGCGATGCTCCTTAAAAAAAGAGTCCTTTTCATTTTGTTTCTCCTCCTACTACAATAAAAACTGGTTGAACCCTCGGCTGCCAGCCGGGGAGATTTATGCATCTCTTACAATTTTGGCAGTCTGTTTAGCCTCTCACGATTGGCTTGATGCCGCTTGGCCTTTTTTGCCTCGCATGAAATCGACAATGCCGAGGAAAATGGTTAGTCCCAATCTGGTAAGCCATTGGACAAACGCAGGAGGTTCTTTGGCTTTCTCAATGGGAATTCTTACGCCAAATGTATACAGAGTTTCTTTTTCAAGCGCATGATCCTCTCCTTCAAGGTTAAGGATCCACTCCCTATAGTCTTTCCCGTCAGAAGGGCAGACTTCTTTTGCTCCAACCACCTTTGATAAGTCCAGATTAAACGCAGGAAGCATACAAACAGGGGCTTTCCCAAAAACATTATCCTTGTTTTCCACAAAATCCAATAACCATCCATTGAAAAAAACAATGCCTACATCAATGGGGAAGTTGGGATCGTGAGGACTTCTGAGCCACCATGCGGACACCTTTCCGTCCAATGTGGCAATACGAGAGTCTTCATCCAGGAACCCCAATTCCTCGTCATCTGCTTCTTCAGCTGAAAGTAAAAACAGCCTGTCTCCATTCAAGATGTTATCTGCCGGGGCAAAGCCGCATTTTCCTTCTCTTGTTTTCCCGCCGTTTAGCTTCCAAATATGCGTTTTAATATAGGCGGCATCTGATTTATATGTTGGCAGAATTGCTTCCTGTTCCGCTTTCGTAAAATGAGAACAAAACAGATCCGCGCACCATTTCTTTGCGTCACTCAGGGCATAGTGATTATGCTTCGGATGCCGTTCGTTTAGGAAAGCCATTCCACGCTTGGAGTCCCTGCCAATCAAGTTTTCAGAAACAAGGAACATTCCAGTCTCTCCAGTGTTTGTGTGATTAGCGTCCAACACTCTAAGGAATCACTGATTTAATCCCCCAAACAAAAGGCGATGTGATAAAATAGTGAAAAGGAGGCGTAAAGGATGAAACAAGAAAGCTTCAGCGATATGGAATACAGGTGCCGGAAGAAGAAAACGAAACGGGAAGAATTTCTGGAGATCATGGACGAAATTATCCCATGGAACGAATGGGCATCGCTGATCGTCCCGCACTACCCGAAGGGGACGCGCGGCCGTCCGCCCATGGAGATTGAACTGATGCTGCGGATGTACCTGCTTCAATGCTGGTTCAATCTGTCTGATGAGGGTGTAGAGGACGCCATCTACGACAGCTACGCCATGCGGAAATTCATGGGAATCAACTTTTTGGAGCAGGATGTGCCTGACGCAACCACACTTCTGAAGTTCCGGCATCTGCTGGAGGAACATGGTTTGGGAAAGCTGTTCTTTGATGCCATCAACCGCTGTCTGGAGGGCGCCGGACGGATGATGCGGGGCGGAACCATCGTGGACGCCACACTAATCAGCGCACCCAGCTCCACTAAAAACGCCTCCAAATCCCGCGACCCGGAGATGCACCAGACGAAAAAAGGGAACCAATGGCATTTCGGTATGAAATGCCGCACCGGTGTGGATGCGGGCAGCGGTTTTGTCCACACGGTGGAGGCCACTGCCGCCAATGTCCACGATATCACTGTGGCGGCAAAACTGCTCCGGGAAGATGATGAGGCAGTCTACGGTGACAGCGCCTATCTGGGCCTCCAAAAGCGGGATGAGATTCGAAATGACGAGCACTTCTCTGCCATCGAATACCGCATCAACCGCAGGCCAGGCCGGCTTCCCAGGGTTTCGGACAATGGTGTCGACTGGGAACGTTACATCGAAAACCGCAAATCTGCTGTGCGCTGCAAGGTGGAGCACCCCTACCGGATCGTAAAAAATATCTTTGGCTTCCGCAAAACCGTTTACCGGGGGCTGCGTAAAAATCTGAACCGATTACACGTGCTCTTTGCCAGTGCCAACCTCTATATGCTTGCCAAGGCCGGTGGCTCTTTGCGCCCGGTGTAGATTTTCGCGGCCAAAATGGCCCGAAAACCGCATCATTCATCGCATTTATTACTTGCTGCCTACTTCTGCCCCTTGAGTTCATTCATTAATCAGTGGTTCCCTAAATGCCCCGTCAAAACATATGCTGGCATCCGGTCGGCCAAAATATACCAAGTCCCCCCGACGAATTTCGGACAAAAAATAATTAGATGCATTCATCACAAATTACCCCTATCACTACTAATTCGATACAGTATAACGGCTGTACCGCTTGAAAAACGCCCTTTTTCATCCTGCTCTGCACCGTTATGCAGATTCACCGTGCTTCTTTTCCACTTCCAGAAACCGTGGTAGATCGCAAGGTTCCTTAAAAGCAACGTCCTTTTCATTTCGGTTTCTTCATTGTGACTTTGACGGTGAAACTGTGATTTGCACTGTCACAAGTATACACTTTGCTACAAAAGTGGGAACAGAAACCGCATAACCTTGCTTTTTTTTCGCACAACCTTTGGATACTACTAAAAGATTCGCGAAGTGGATGACCTTTAACACAAAAATAGGCCGCCCACATGGGCGGCCCAAACGAAGCTGCTTTCAGGCTTCGGAATTTTTCTCACCGGGGGCCTGCCCACAGGCAGGCCCCCGGTGAGAAAAGAGAGTGGGAGGAGAAAGTGTCATATTTTCCTGATGATGTTAAGGATACCACATACACGCTGGGAAGTGTTTGCCAAAATAAAAACCGTAGATGGAATTCTTGTAAACCAGTTCTACATTGCTTCTAATCAAATTGTCCTGCCTATATGTTCGACACTGTTCCCTTGTCCGGGTCAATGCAGATGACGGGAAGCGACTTTTTCTTCGCATAGTTTACCATCATCCCCGTCCCGCTCCGCACAGTTCTATTATTATCGTACACCGCTACCAGGCAGTCCGCATGGTCTACCAGGTAGCGGTTTCTTTTGTAGTAACTCTCTGGGCTGGAATCTGTGCCAATGGTGATACACTCAGTAGAATGCTTGACCAGGAACGCCATCCGGGTGCGGCTGCGCTGATCCCATCGCTCATCGTGACCAGGATGGGGCAGGACAACCACCAACTCAATGCCGCTGTACTCGGACTGCTCTTTCAGCCGCAACAAGATTTCCCCGCTCCACATATCCACCCCCAGGGCCCCGCCCACCAGGAACCGGCGCACCCCTTGTTCATAGAGCAAAATGAATTGTTCCTGGAGCCGCTTCTTCAGCCGCTTGCAGCCGCTGTGCTTTTCATTATATTTGAATTTGAACCGTGTGGGCCGGTGGCCCGTGATCGCGCAGGTTTTCATAGTCCCGCCTCCTCCTCTTTTGAGTATAACGCTATAGGCGTTTTATTTCAACCATAGTCGCTTAATAAACCATGCAAAAGAAGATAAAATACTCCCATGGTATAGATTGGGGGTATCACAATGGATGACTTGCTTCATCAGATGGGCAAACGAATCTTTTCCAGAAGGAAACAGCTTGATCTGACACAGGAAGAACTTGCGGAACGGGCGGGCCTTCTGACACAGACCATATCCACAGCGGAGCTTGGGAAAAAGGCCCTCCGGCCAGCTAACATCGTCAAGATTTGCGCCGCCCTGGATATCAGCCCGGATTATCTGCTCCTGGGCAGGGTGTCCGATACCGATCACTCTATCCTCGCCGAAAAGGTGTCCTGTCTCACGCCGGAGCAGTACCGGCATCTGGAAAACGTGGTGGACAGCTTCATCGCTGTGGCAACAGAAAAGGACAATGGGGCATAGTTACTATGCCCCGTTGTCTTGTGAAAATTGAAATGCCTCCATAGTTCGCCGAATGGAGTCCATGTCCGTGTCTCCCAGGCTCCCGCCGTCCTGCACTGGTTGAGGCTCCATGGCTGGCGGCTGTTCCCTGGGTTCAGCCGGACGGTCAAGCGCGGCATACTGCGGAACCTGTCCGTCCGGGACGGTGCGAACATAGAGCAGCACCGCATTGGTGATAAACTGCGCCTTGCATCGCCCCTGCTGGTTCAACAACTCCGCCGCCGCCCTCTGCTGGGGATCGGCGGTGTTGAAGCGGACGGTGAACTTCCCTGGATCTTTTTTACTACCCATAGCTTACCCCTCCCTCTGCGTGAGCTGGTACAGCTTCTCAAACCCTTTGACGTTGGCCCGGATATCCTCCACAAAGATGGGATGGGCCACCCGGCCGGATGCCTCGATCTGGCGGCGCAGCAGGATGGCTCCGCCGCCCACGAACACCACCACGCCGGATCGCAGCTCCAGCCCCCGCTCCCGCAGGGTGCTGAACAGGTCGTTGACAAACGCCTGGGTCTGCCGCTCCACCATGTCGGACGCCTCCGCCGGAATGTGTTCTTTGCGACCCATGAGAATGGCATCGATCTCCGATTCCTCCAGCAGAACTCCCAACTCCGCGTCCACCCTGGACTTCACCTGATTATACATGGTGATCACACCATGCTCCAAGGATTCACAGACGGACAGATCCCCCGCCCCGTCCTTCAGCAACATGATATCAGTGGTCATGCCGCCCTGGTCGATAATGATAGCCTTGGGCTTGTCCCGCAGGGATGGAAGGATGGTAATGGCGGCGGCGTATGCCTGGGGGAAGCAAAGCACTTTTTCGATGAAGATGGAATAGGTGCGCTTCCCCATCTCAAACTGAACCGCGCCCCGCCCGGTGAAATACCCAGCAAATGCCTTGTGCTGGGGTCCGTAGTGGGCCGGGGGCAGACCTACCGCCAGCTGGACGCGCATGAGGTTTGGGGAATAGGCCCCCGCTGCCTCAATTTCATAGGCGATGGCGAACAGGGACAGGATAAAGAACCTGTCATCCACGGTCTTGTCTCGCTGATAGGGGATACGCTTGTCTGACAGCGTATAGTATTTTCCCTGGTACTTCAATGTTTCGCCGCCAAAGGGCGGGGCATCGCTCTCCTGCAAGCCGGACGTGAACGGTGCATGATTTTTTACCTTTACGAGCTTATTGCCGTGGTCGATTGCGATTAACATGGCGTTGCGCCTCCTTTATGCTACTCTTATACAAATGGAATACGTACACTTCAACAGCTTTTTATAGAATTTTCTTCCGAGAGTGGAAAATACATCGCAGTGTAAACAAAAATCAGGGAAGCAATCCAATTACAAATACAAACAGCAGGGGGCGAGTTCACCGAACTCGCCCCCTGTCTTAATACTTGTAGATGTGATACCGGCATTCCCGCTGCGCATTGTCAGGCAGATTGCCCATCGTCCGTTTCATAGAAGCCTATATCTTCCGAATAGGCTAAGGTGTTGTAATTTGTTCTCAATATCCGGTACGCCTGTCGCAGTTGATGGATATCGAAGTGCCCAAAGTGGCAGTCCTCAATAGGCACCCCCATCCTGCCGGCCAGCCAGCGGTATGCCTGCCCCCTGGCCCGGCGCAGATTCTTCTGCTTCGTCCACATATGGTCAAAATATTGGTGGCACAATTTCTTACCCTTACGCATCGGTTCATCGGCCAGCAGACCCATAGCTTCCCGGGGCCTGGGCTTGTGGGTTCCCACAAAGGCTCCACAGCTTTGGCACAGGTAACAAAACCCGCTTCCGTACTCTTTGCCATAGATCCGGGCATTGCTGCAATAGATGACCTCTCCACCGCAGAGATTGCAAACCGTCGGCTGTGTGTCGATCATGTTACATCCCCCTTATAAAATCATGGTTTCACAGAAAAACCTGATAAATGGCTTCGTTGCACCAGAGCCATGTCATATGGGCGCAGTCAAAACAGATAAACTGCCAATCAGTCGATTCATAGTAGGGGGTTCCGATAATTCGGATACAGCCCTCCTTAAACCCCCATTCCTCGCCCACCTTGATCCGTGCCTGCTCTTCTGTAATTTCCGTGTCACAGTTGTTTACGCTCCACTTGTCCCTTTCCGTCTGATAGGCAATGACCGCCTCCGGCCTGTTCAGGCACCAGCGACAGCGTGCATACCCAAGCACCTCACGGGGACGGATCTTTTTCTCCTCCACCAGCTTCACAAGAGCCTTGTAGGTATCTGCGGCAGGAGTATCCGGCTCCTTTTCGGCCTCCTCAAGAAATTCTTCCAGAGTGACCAGAATATCGTGGTTCGCTTTCCAGTTTCGGTCATATCCGGCCTGCAATTCCTCTTTCGTCGCAAACCGATAACCCTCGTCCAGCACAAACTTGTCAAAGGCAGTGAGTTTGCTGAAATCCTGCGTGCTTTTCCGAAGTTTTTCTGCCAGCGTATCGCCATAATGTGTTAAAATGTTATCCATGTTGTCCTCCATTGTTTTTCATTTGCTGCTCATAGCAGTTGATCTGCTCCATCGTCAGCCATTCAGGTTTTGCGTCTGCCGGAAAGCTGTTCCATAACGCCTTCATATAGCCGATTTGGTCCGTTACATTTCCTGCCCACAAACGATTTGCACAGTTACGGCCATATCCCAAAAGGTAGTCGCAGTCAGAGCGCATCCGATCCAGCAGCATATAGCGGAACTTCGCATCCCAATTCTTTTCTTGGATATATTGTTCATATTTGTTCATACCATCAGCCCTTTCTATCATAGGGGAGAGCCATTTGGCTTTCCCCTGAGGTGTTATTCCCCGGCCATCTGGAAAAACTGGGCCGGCGTCAGCACCGTCACGCCCAGGCTCCGGGCCTTATCCAGCTTACCTCCGGCGTTTTCGCCGCACACGAGGTAATCCGTCTTGCCGCTCACCGAGCTGCCCGCATGGGCGCCCAGCGATTCAATCTTAGCGTTGATGCCGTTCCGGGTGTAGGGCTCCACCTTGCCGGTGACCACGACAGTCTTGCCCACAAAGGGGTTATCGAGGACGGAAGGCTCCGGCTGGGCGGGCGGCAGTGTAATATGCACGTGTTCCCGCAGCACGCACCAAAAGTCCCAGTTCTTCTCCTGACGGAACCACTGGTAGATGTTCTCATGCAGGGTATCGCCGAAGTCCGGCAGCTGGGTAAAGTCAAATCCGCTCATCACCGCCTCCTCAAATTTTTCCAGGCTGCTGTGAAACTGCTTTGCCAGCGTCCGGCTGGCGGTATTGCCGATCATGGGGATGTCCATGGCGATGAGATACCGCTCAAAAGTGGTGTCCCGGCTGCGCTGGATGGCGTCCCAAAGATTTTGCCAAGATTTCTCACCAAAGCCGTCCATCTGGACGATTTCATCCTTGTGGCTGTCCAGTTCATAAATGTCCAGTCTATCGTGGAGTAATCCCCAGCCGATCAGCTTTTCCAGCGTAGCCTCGGACAGCCCTTCAATATCCATTGCCTTTTTTCCGGCGAAGTGAACGAACTGCCGCAGGCGGCGGGTAGCGCAGTCCGGGTTGTCGCAAAACAGCGTTTTGATAATCCGTTCCACGCCATTTGCCACACTCCTGGTTTCGTGGATGCGTGTGGGGCTGCTACAGCAGGGGCAGTATTTGAGCGCGGCCGGCTCCATGTTGAAGCTCCCCCGTTCCAGATTTTCCTCCACCTGGGGGATGATCTGGTTCCGCTTGGACACCAGCACACGATTCCCCGGCATCAGCTCCAGCCCCTCGATGAAGGAGAGGTTGTGTAAGCTGGCCCGGGACACGGTACAGCCGCCAATCTCCACAGGACGCAGGACGGCCACCGGGGCGATTTCCCCGGTACGGGTGGGGTTCCACTCAATGCCGATGAGCTTGGTTTCATACAGCTCGTCCTCGAACTTGTAGGCCAGACCGTCTTTATAATGGTGCCCGGTGCGCCCGCAGCTTTTGGCGTAGACGATATCGTCATAGGTCACCACGATGCCGTCGATGGGGATATCGTTCTCCTGGGCGTACTGGCGCAGATTTTCAATGCCGCTCTCCACTGCCCTCTGGGAGGGTATAGCCTTGGACACCAGACGTTTGCATACTTGGAAGCCCAGTCCGGGCAGTTTAGACAGCCGCTCGGATTTCCGTGGAAGTTCATCGAACCCCTCCAGCACGCTGAACGGCATGAAGGTCACCCGGCGCTCCCGGCACACCTCGGCGCTGAGCAGCCGGACAGACCCGGCGGCCAGATTGCGCCCGTTCTTGTAGGGCTCGCCGCCGCTGTCCACCAGGGTGCCCTTCAGCTCCTCGAAGTCGCTGGGCCGGATGAACGCCTCCCCGGTGACCACCAGCCGCCCCGTGTATGGGACGTTGCCCGGGATGCCGCTGATTCCCCGGACGTTGTGGGTGATGATCTCACCCTCGTCCCCGTTGCCCCGGGTGGCCGCTTCCATCAAAACGCCATTTTCATAGGTGAGCTTGACGGTGAGACCATCCAGCTTCAGCATAAGCATCACAGGCTGGTTTCCAATGAAAGAGCACACATCCTCTACCTGCTTGGTCTTGTCCAGGGACAGGAGCGGAATGGCGTGGGTCGTTTTTTCCAGCTTGTCCACCGCAGGCCAGCCCACCGTGATGGTGGGGGAGTTGCCCATCCTCATGCCCAGGGCCTTCTCCACCTGGGCCAGCTCGTCAAAGAGCTGGTCGTGCACCGCGTCCTCTATCGTGGGGGCGTTAAGGGCGTAATATTCATAACGGCAGCGGTTCAGAAAGTCGGTCAGCGTCCGCAGCCGGTTCAGATCGTTTTGTTCCATAAAATTTTCCCCTCCTATTCAGGCCGAAGCCTTTTTCTGTCCGTTAGCCGGTTCCAACTGACGCTCCGGGGCAAATTTTTTGCCCTCGGCATAGCCGACTTTGGCATAGTCCGACCGCCAGCCGGCGCCCTTTGGCGCATCATAATGGCTTTTCTTTTCCAGCTTTGCAACAGCATCCTGGACTTGCTGGGGAAGCATCATAACAAGCCCCCATTCCTGATGCTGTTCCTCTTGCGCCTCAAACGCCTCATTCAGCCCCCGGGAAAAAGCCCAGCCAAAGGTGTTGCACATCTCGCGGATGTCTTTTGCGCTGGACCGATGGCGTTCTATGGATCTGATCTTCTTGCAGCGCATTTTGACATAGTCATAGGCGTATAAAAACACCCTCCGGCAGACCTCGAAATCATCCTCCAGGCCAATGAAGCCCATCACCCCTTTCTTTGCCTTGGGGGCTACACTGCGGAATGTCACGCAGCAATAGCGCTTGGCGATGGTGTTTGCCAAAGGCACGACCCAGGTGTCTGTCATCTTGGTACATTCCACACCAACGGTGCGTTTGACTGTATGCGTCTGGGCCTGCCCCTGGCACTCCTCCAGGCTGAGCTTGTGCTTTGCCATCAGCTCCCGGGCCTTCAGCAGCGCCTCTTGCGCCTCCTTCTCATTGGGGCTGGTGGACAGGGCCAGCAGCTTTGCAATTTTATCCTTGGCTGTACTCATATGTCACACTTCCCTTGCCCGGCATATCTGCCGAAATTAAGTTCATGTACGGCGCGGCTGATTTCCTCATCATCATCCCAGCCGGTGCGCAGGATGGGTTCCCCGCACACCCGCACGGATACCTTCCCGCTGCGGATCAGCAGCAGCACATCGGAGCGCTGGGCGCAGATAATTGCCAAATTACCGAGTTCTTTCATTTCCAAAGCCTCCTTCATCAAGCCGCGACCCGCATTTCCCAATACGGGTCGGATTCTGTCAAAGCGTCTATAGACGCTACCGCATGGGGCAGGTAGTGGGGCGCATCCCGGAAGCCATACTGCGCCCGGGAGCTGCTGCACGTTCGCAGGGCAAAGCCCAGGCTCATAAAGATATAGCCCTTCAAACTGCCGTTGACCTTTTTGGCGGGGTCATACAGATCCACCGCCCGAATCAGCCGCACAGCCAAAGACTGGTACACATCGTCCCACTCCAGGCGGGCGGCCCGGATCAGGGTATAATTCTGCCGCATCACGCTGTCGATACACCAAAGATGCTGCTCCACCAGCGCGTTGCGCTGTGCAATAGATAAATTTCCCATTTTATAATTCTCCTTGTCTGGCAGGGCGTGCCCAAAATGAGACGCGCCCTGCCGAATTGATTTTAGGCGGCGGTTTCCATCAGGTCGGCGGTCAACACATCAACCAATCGCTGACCTGATAAACCTCCGGCACGGATAACGACGTTATCCTTCCGCAACTGCTCAAATTCCTGCTCGCGCAGGACCTTGCTCACGGCGGCGGCCTTGCGGTCGTCCTCCGTCAGCCGTTTGGCTATGACCTTCTGCCACGTTTTGAGGAATCTTGTGATGATTTTTTCATCCGAATCCACTCGGTTGAATTTGCCGCGCTTCTGCCGGACGCTCCCGCCCGGTTCGACCTCCAGCGTGTAGTAGGGAACGTCAGGGCTGGATGCCTTGCGCAAAAACAGAATAAATGTCTCTCTCTGCTGTATGCGGTCCCAATAACAGTCCTGGTTCCCGACACAGTGATTCAGCGCATCGCCCTCCACAATGATGTCAAGGACGCCATTGGGCACGATCACAGCAAAATCCTTATTCTGATACTCATACTTCTCTTTGATGGAGCGGCAGATTTCATCCACCTTTGGAAATTTTTCCAACACCTGTTTGGCCCAAGGCTCTTTGGCTTTCCTTTTGCAGCGCAGCACCAGCTCGTCATGCCGCTTGTAAAGCAGCCGGGCACGGTAGATGATCTCGTCGCTGGTGTCCAGCTTCAGCCGTTGCGCCATGGAGAGATAGTCCCTCCATGTGGTGAACACATCCCGAACCGATTCACCGCTGGCCGACATTTGCTTTTTCAGGTAATTGCACACCTGGAGCGGACTCATCCGGTCTGAGATGAAAGACAGGTCGCTCGGCCTGATCCCCCAGCTGCTGAAGCTTTGGATCACCTCGTCATCCCAGATTGTATCCTGCTCTTTCTCCCACTGGAGCCAGGACAAGAAAACGTTTCCGCCATCGTGCCGGCGCAGCCGCCCGAGCCGCTGGCCGTCGATGTTCATAGCCTTGGCCAAACCGCGGCCCTGCGGCCCCCTAAAGACGTCATTGAGGAGACCCTGAGCAGAGGCACACTCCGATGTCAGTTTGGGCAGGCCGGCCTTTGAAAGCAGCTCCAGGCAAGTGTTTGTTCTCAGTGTATAGAAATAATCGTCGGGTTTCATCGTCATATGGTTGCCGCGCAAATATTCAAGCAGCCCGGACCGGGGCAGCATCGTCCGCACCAGATGGGGCAGATTTTTCCCGTAGACTCTCCCCGGCTTGTTGCCCTGCTCGTAATAGTGGTGTTCCGGACTGTAATAAGAGGTGCTGGGCACCCCGGCGATCCACCGGCATACCTTGTTTTTGAACCATCCCCAATAGTAGAAGCGCACATCGAGTTTGGAATCATAAATGGAACGAAGCTTTTCGCGGCACTCCACTGTCCCTGTGGCCCAGGTGCCGCTTGTGTAGATCCGCTCCGCCCAGAACTCCCGGACGACAAATCCGTCCGGCCTCTTTTGAAGCAGATAGACGCAGTTGATACCTGTGGACACCCGATAGCCCATTTTGCCAATAGACTTATATGTGACTGCCCGGCGGCAAACAGGGCACCGGCCCTCCTTGTTGTGTTTAGGCTTTTGGGTCAGGGGCACATCCTTTTCACAATAGGTGCAATGGCCCTCTTTGACGCCCCGCCGCTGATAACGGTAGAACATGAAGTTCTGCGGGATGCCCACCTTTTTTACCCAGCGGTCCCAATCCTTGGGTACATCGGGAATAGAGCTGAGGTCGGTGTCCCAGGGGTCCGTCATCTTTTTGTGGCGGCGTGCCAAAGCCTCCTCGCCCAGCTTATCCTGATATTCCAGCACGCCGCCATACCCATCCTGCCCAGTGCCGAGATAGGTCTGAACCGTCTTTTTGTCGGCCGGAGACATCCATGTGCCATCGGTGGCTCTGATATAATGCGGCCAGTCCAGATGCTCCGCCTTTGCCGTTGTCCATTTTTCCTCAATGCGGTTATAGGTGATAAACTTCTTGTTGGCATGGTCGAGAAACACCTCATAAGACGGCTTGGAGGCGCCGGCCCGAAGGCTGTCCGGGAAAAAGAGCGACACTTTGAGGATGTCCCCCTCCACCCGGCAGCGGGCGTATAAGGAATATTTACGGTATTCATACGGATAGGCTCCAAGCCGTTTCTGAGGCTTGTCCTCCCGCGCGAGTTTGAACATCTTAGGCGTTGCGTTCAGTGCGCGCAGCGCCAACAGCGCCTTTTTAATCATGGTTTTCCACCGCCCTTTCCTTCAAATCCGCGTCATACCAGACATTTGGTTTGGCGCGTTTCCCATCTACACAAATCAAGGTAACCTGTTCAATCCGGTGCGGTCCCGGCCCCTCTTTAGCGAGGGCCAGAATGCTGTTCCGTTTCCCCATGGCAACGGGGTCGGCGCCCCGCACAACCACATAACCGTTCGCTTCTGCCATGCCCTGGTCTCTGCGCACATGGCGGCTGCATTTCCGGCTGGGATGGTCGTACATATAGGCCAGCGCATGGAGAAAAAATTCCTCCCGACTCAGCTTTTTCCGAATGGTCAGCTCCGTACAGGCAATCTTGCTGTCAACGGCGTCCTCATCCACATCGCCCCCGGCATCCACCAGATAATATTCAGACTGCTCCATATTGGGGTAATAGGTCAGGCAGTCCAGCGGATTCTCCGCACAGTGGAAACCGTTTGCGGTGCAGTTGGCCTTGTCCGTCACATTGAGGCCCATCACAAACTGATAGCCCCGGCAGATCAGGCCGGGAGCAAAACCCTTGTAAGCGATCATCCCGCCTTCCCCTCCGGCATGACAAAACCGCCAAAGGAGATTTGGTCATCTCCGTCCTGCTTTTTCGGTTCAGCGGGCTTGGTGTCCTTTTTGGCCGCGCCTTTTTCACTGTCCTTTTTGTCGGACTTCCCTTTGCCTTTACCGGATTTCCTTGTGGTTGCGGCAGATGTGCCCCGATAGGGTTTGGGGACAAACTTCTCCTCGTCCACATGGTCCTCTTTGGCATCCGGGTCGTTGAAATAGTCCTCGGCCCACTGGTAGCACACCCCCGGCGGTATATCGCAGCTATATGCCGGCGTCTCCCTGCTGGGGGTAATGCCCTTGGCCTTCATCTCGTCCTGCACATACTCCCAGGCTTTGCGGTTGATGTACTGGTGGCAGCGGATCATGTTTTTGCGGGGCTGCATGACCTTCCGGGCAAAGGCCGGATTTTCCAGGCATTTGGTCTGGATATGTTCCATCACACACTCCATCATCTGGCGGCGGGTCAGTTTCTCGGTGTCGGCGCTGACCCGCAGCGTGGAGGCGGCCAGCACCTCATCGTCCGTCATAGCGTCCACCTTGGCGATTTGAAGCAGCTCGTCCGCCTTTTTCTTCTTCTGCTCAGCCTCCCACTCGGCCTTACGTTTGGCCTCGGCCTCCTCATGGGCCTTGCGCTTGGCGTCCTCATCCGCCGCCTCGTCTGCCGCAGGCTTGGAATCGCCCTGGTCAGCGGCCTCGGCATCAGGCTGGGACGGCTCCGCCGCCTGAACAGGTTCGACCAGGGCGGCGTCCGCCTGCTGATCCACATCTTCTGCGCCAACAGGCTCTACGGCCCCACAGCTGTCGCCGTCCTCGAAAAAGGCGTCATCGCCCTCCTGCGGCCCACTGCCGTACCTCATTTCGATGTCCAGCTCTGAATAAGCTCCCATTTTGCACTTCCTCCTTATTTTTAATGGAAAAGGGGCGCAGTCCGGCTCATTAGCCGAATCTGCGTCCCTTTTTCTGTCTGCTCAAACCGCGTAGACCAGTGTGCTGAACGGGTCGAGACACCAGCACACCAGCTCCGGGTATTGGGCGGCCTTTCGTTGAATCTCCTTCTGGACGGCCAGGGCCGGACCCTCGTCATAGGGCCAGCCCCAGCCGTCCCACACCATGGCAGTGAAATAGCGGCTCCCGGGGGAGCGGCGCACTTCAGCCCCCAGCTCCCGGCAAACCACACACATGGCGTCCAGCGGCTGCTCCTGCTCTTCAGGCATCCCCGCTCACATCCCTCATAGGCTCGGCTTGCGCGGCATCGAACTGGACGGGGGTGTAACCCACCGTATCGCAGTAGAAAAACGAACGGTCCTCCCCCTCATACAGCTCCACAATGTCCGACATGGACAGGCTGTGCCCTTGATAGCCCTCCGGCAGATGGTCATTGCACCGGATGAAAATACGCTCCAGCACAGAATCATCCGTCTCGCCCTCTGCCCGGATCAGCTCCCCGTCATAGACCAGCCGGTAGCTGTCCGCCGGGGGCTGCTGATAACCTGCCTTGCGCATGGTCTCCAGGCTGCGGAAGGCGAAGGGATAGGTCTTGATGCTCTCCAGATTTAACTGGTACACCCGGTACCGCTGGGTGCGGCCTGTCTCGTTGTGATTCATAGGTACTCGCTCCTTCTCGTTGATTTTCTTTCGGTGAAGCGCCAGCTGCCAGTCGTCGATCCCCTTATAATTGGGGTTCCACACCAGCCTCCGGCACGCCATGCCGTTCTTGACAGCCAGCTCATGGACTTTGGACGCCCCACGATTGACATGGGGGTTGCTGTATTTGTCCATGTCCTCGGCCTCAATGACTTCCTGTGTTCCGTTGCGGTGCAGAAAGGCGAATAGTTCGTCCAGCCCCGTAGTGTTGTTCACACCCGCCGTCGCCACAAAGGTGCGGCCTGTCAGGGCATGGGTGATGTCCGCTTTCAGCGCGCCCTCGGTGACATATACCACCCGGGCGCAGGGATCGCCTACAAAATGGATGGGGCTGCCCGAGGTGACGCCCATGGGTTTCCCCGTGGAGCTGAGGGGCAGGTACTTCGTCCCCTGCTTGTCCGGCGGGGCGTCCTTATCCTTGATGGGGTGATCCAACCGGGTCTGCAAGCCGTGGAGCAGGCCGTCCACACCCCGGATGGGGATGAGGATGCCCGCCGTCCGGCTGTGGAACTTCACCGTCCACTTGCCGCTGCTGTCCATGTAAAAGCCGGGGATACCCCGCAGCACGCAGCCCTGTCCGGCCAGCTGCGCCGCGATGGCGCGGCACAGGTAGGCCGGAGGTGTACTCTTAAAGCCGAACTCAGTAATCTGCCCGTCGGTTAGCCCCCGCACGGTGCGCAGGTGTTCCCGGTGGGCCGGGGTGAGCGTCAGCATGGCCAGCAGGGCCGTCAGGGTCTTGTGGATGTCCTGATCCGACGCCCGCTGGGACTGGGGAACGTCTGGCGGCGATTCGGCCTTGCCTTTGGGCGTGTATTCCCGTCCAGCGCCGCCAGTGCCCAGCGCCTCGCAGATCTCCCGGTAGGCATCCGAGTTGCTGACCCCGTGGGCCTTCCCGTACAGGGGCAGCATCCCGCCGCACTCGCCGCAATGGTAGCAGCGCCAGGTGTCGGTCTGCGGGTACAGCCCAAGCCTGCCTCTGCGGTCACCGCAAAGAGGGCAGTCAGCGTAGGCCACGCGGGAACCCCCTCTCCGCCTGATGTTCAGGCGGAGGAGGGAGGCCACGTCCATGATGCCAAAGGGGAAATCCGTGTCGCGTGCCACAGGGGGTCAGCTCCTTCCATTGCAGGCCGGAACATCATCCGGCCTGTTTCAGCGATTCCTTCTGGGTCAGGTCATCCAGCAGCAGCTGACAAGCGGCCTTGGTGATGCTGTCCGCGTCGGGGCAGATGTGGCGGTACCACTTCAGGCTGGCCGGGGCCTCGTCCGCCACCTGGCCCAGCGTCCAGCCCTTGCGGATGCCGGATGGGGCCTGGACAGCCCGGGCCTGTTCCATGGTCATAAGGGGACAGATCTGCTCCACCGTCATGTCCGCCGTGAAGGAGGACGGGGCTTCCGCCGCCTGGACAGCTTCCTGCCCGGCGGGTTGAGGCACAGGCTCTGGTCGGGGTTCCTCCTGGGGCACAGGGGCCGGCTTCGGATCGGCCGCAGAACCAGCCGCCGCGGACTGGTGGGCGGCGATGTTCACCACAGGGGTTGGGGCACCCTTTTGCGCCCCGGCACCACTCACCACGGCGCCGCTACGCGGCTGGGGGGCCGACGGGGCAGGCCGCACTGCGGCCTGGGCAACCTGCGCAGTTTGCTTGGACGCACCCGCAGGGGGCGTATCTGCCGCTTTTCCCAACCCATGAGACGGGCCATCTTTTTTCGGCGGATCAGTCTCCTGCGAACCACCCTGGGTCAAGGCAGGAGATGTGTCCACCGCATCCGCCGATGCAGGCAGGGGAGTGTTTTCCCCCTGCCGCTGTTCTGCCTGGGACGGCGGGGCCTGCTTATGTGCCTCAGCCGGCGAGGCAGGGGGTTCAGCCCCAACCGTCCTTTCCGCCGGGGCGGCATCCACCAACTTCCCCGGTGCGCTGCGCGGACGGGGAAGACCCTCCGCCAGCGTCAGGCCGCAGAACTCCGGGCTAAATCCGGCGTTGGTCAGCACCTCATCCAGCGCCTCGTCCTGAGCGGCGCGGATATACTGCCCGCCCCCGCCTTTCCCGGCGGCACGGGTGGCGGTGAAGCTGGCCATGGGGTTGCGGTCGTCCTTGTCCCCGAACAGCCGGGCCTCAAAAATCGCCATCTGGTCAGTCACCCGCAGAGGGGCCAGCACCAGCGCACCGTTGGGGCAGGCCAGCCGGAACCAGGTCTTTTTGTGCTTCAGTTCCAGCGTCCGAACCGTTTCCCCGGCCCCGTTCACCGTTTCCTTCACCAGCTTGCATGGGTCAAAGCCCACCGTCTGCATCTCGTTGTTCATTGTTCAGTTCTCCCTTCATAAAAATAAATAGGAGGCGGTCGTGCGTTTTTTTGCACGCTGCCTCAAATTTTTTATCCGGCATTTTTCAATTTCGCCTCGGCGGCCTGTCGGGTCAGCGCCTGATGGTACAGCCCGATGCGCTCCCCCAGCAGGGTGTTTCGTCTGACAGCATCGTTTTTCCCGACCGCCATATACACCGCCTTCTTCATGCCGACCAGCACCACCCGTTTTTTCGCGCGGGTGACGGCGGTATAGAACAGGTTCCGGCTCAACAGGATCTTATGTGCCGGCAGCATGGGGATAATCACCAGGTCGTACTCGCTGCCCTGGGATTTGTGGATGGTACAGGCGTAGGCCAGCTCCAGCTCCCCCAGGCTCTCCAGCGGGTACTCCGCAAAGCGTCCGTCAAAATCGACGGTGATGGAGTCGGCTTGAACAGAACACACCGTCCCCACCTCGCCATTGTAGGCCCCCATGGACACCAACCCGCCGTCCTTGCCGGTGAGCCGCACGTCATAGTCGTTCTTAATCTGCATCACCCGGTCACCCAGTCGGAACAGCCGCCCTCCAAATTGGACTTCAGGACGGTCAGGGGAGGCCGGATGGATCTCGTTCTGGATTGCCTCGTTCAGACTGTTGGCGGCGGCTTCCCCCCTGGAACGGAACGGGGAAAGGATCTGCACCTGCTCCATGCGGATGTATTGCAGCGCCATCTGGTAGTAGTCCCGAACCTGCTGTGCAGCATGGGCCTGATCCTCCGCTTCGATAAACTGGAATTCCCGGCCATAGTCCAGGCCAGCATTGCCCTCCTTGATAGACTTGGCATTATAGGCGATACGGCTGCCCTTGGCCTGACGGAAAATCTGATCCAACACCGTCACCGGCACCAGACCAGAACCGATCAGCTCCCGGAACACGCTTCCCGCGCCCACGCTCTCCAACTGGTCGGCGTCACCCACCAGAAGCACCTTGGTCTTAGGCTTCAGCCGGGTAAACAGCTGGTGGGCCAGCCACATATCCATCATGGAGCACTCGTCCACGATGAGGAAGTCCGCGTCCAGCTCCGTGGTTTTCTGCCACCCGCTGTCCTCGTCATGGAGCATCAGCAGACTGTGCAGTGTGGCCGCATCAGATATCCCGGTGGTTTCCGCCATGCGGCGGCTGGCCTTTCCGGTGGGCGCGCCCAAAGCAATCTTGGCGTCGGGGTACAGCAGCCGGTACGCCTCGATCACTGCCTTCAAAATGGTGCTCTTGCCGGTGCCGGGGCCGCCAGTGATAATGGACAGGTTGTGCCGGAACACCATCTCCACCCCCTGGTACTGCATGGGGGACAGCTCAATGGACAGCTTGCCCTTCACCTGCTCCATCACCGGGGCCAGCATAACAGGTTCCGGCGGTTCCAGCAGCATCTTCACCACCTTGCAGGCGGTCTCGCTCTCCTGGGCGAACACCCGGGGCAGATAGATATTCCCCTTGGCTGACACCAGCACGTTGTTTTTCACCGCACTGGACAGCTCCCCAACAACCTCGGCCCGCTTGAGCCGCAGGTTCAGCTGTGGGATGCGCTCATTCAGCAGGGCCATGGCCCCGGTCACCAGCGTTTCCGCCTCCATGTAGAGATTGCCGCTTTCGGTGCGGGATTTTTCCAGGGCGTAGAACAGCGCCCCCTGTACCCGCATGGGGTCATGGAGGTCTCCGCCCGACTTGGCCACGATGTCGTCCACCCGCTTGAACCCGTAGCCCGGGATCTGGCACAGCTGGTAAAAGCTCTTGCGTAAAAGCGCGGCGCTGTCCGGGCCAAAGAAATCGTAGATCTTTTCCGCCGTTTTCCGGCTGATCTTGAAGGGGGCCAGCAGGATCATCAAATCCCGCAGGACGGTGCTCTCGGCGTAGCCCTGCTTGATCTCCTCCAGCCGCTCCTCGGTGATGCCTCGGATTTCCAGCAGCTTTTCCGGCTGGTGCTCCAGAATGTCCAGGGATTCCTCCCCGAACCGGGCCACGATGGCTTCGGCGGTCTTGGGGCCGATGGATTTCAGCAGACCGGAGGACAGATAGCTCAAAATGCCTTCCCTGGTCTGGGGAATGACCTCCCGCCAGGTGTCCACCTCATAGCGGCAGCCATACTTGCCGTCCGTCCATTCGCCCTCCAGCTCCAGCTTGACGGCGTCCGTCCGGGGCAGGTCATGGCCCACGGCCACAAAGCGGGTCAGGTGGTCGCTGTACTTGAATGTATCCCGCGCTTTCTCCGGGATCATCGGGTCTGCGGTCTTGAAGCGCAGGACGCAGAATTTGCTTTCCGGGTTGTGGAACAGCGTCCGTTCAAACGCCGCGACAATGCCCATATCTCATTCCCCCTATGCCGCCTGGGCGGCGGCAAATTTTACGTTGAACCGTCTGCTCTCGGAGGTGGTGACGTACTGGGCGTAGATATCCGGGTGTGTGTCCTTTAGCCGCAGCAGGTCGTCCCTTGTGATGCTTTCCCTGTAGCTGGGCTTGAAGGTGACGGTATAGCTGCCATCACCATCCTCACAGACAGCGGAGCAGCTTTCACCCATATTGGCCACGATCAGGGCCTTGAGACGCTCCATCTGGGCCTCTACCTTTTTTGCCTCAGCACTGAAAAGCGCCTTTTGATCCTTGAGCGCACAGTAGCGGCGCACGTTTTCCGATTGCTCCCCGGCAAGCTCCACTGGGGCGGCGTCCTTGTAGGACGGGCCAAAACAGCGGCGGATGCTCCGCAGGATCAGTTCACCATCGTCCTCAATGTAGGGCGGCGGTGTCTTTGCCTGGACATGGGTCAACCAGAAGTTTTCCTCCAGGGCAATCAGTTCACTCTCATAGGCCATGTCCCGGTCAACGCTGCGGATGATGGCCTCGTCCTCGTTGTTGCCATAGAGGCAGCAGAAGTATGCCTTGTCCAAATCCATGACAGCCATGTAGTGCCGCGCCTGGGCCTCGTAATACTGGGGCACGATGGGTTTGCCGTCATACTCCCACTTGTCCCGGGCGTTGTAATTGGTGGTCTTGAGTTCCAAGATAGCAGTACCGCCGTCCGGGAGGGTCACCAGCCGGTCCACATCGGCCAGCATCCACGGATGCTCCGGGTGCTGGAACATAAATGGCATGGGGCAGACCTTCAGCCCCGTCTTTTTCTCGAAGATTCGGGCCACCAAATCTTCCAGCAGGTTCCCCATCTCCATGGCTACCCAGTTTTCCTCGTTGTCGTCCATGGGGAGGCCCAGCTTATCGTAGTAGAGGTCTACCCCTGTCCGGAAGGGCGAGATGCCCAGGACGGATGCCGCGTCACTGCCGCCGATGCCTTGGCGGCGGCATTCCAGCCATTCTTCCCGTGACAGCTCCCCGGTTGGTGTCAGCACGTTAGGCGGCCTGTTGACCACGGCCCTCCGCCTCCTTTCCCGTGAGGCTGCCCCTGGGCTTGCGGGCCTGGAGCTTCCGCTTACCGGATTTCATGGAGCCCATGCCGCGCCGAGGGCGGCCTCCGGGCTTCCAAACTGCGTGGTACTTCATTTTCTTGATCCCCTTTCTTTATGTGATATATCCTCAAAGCCTTTCGGCATTTGGGCAGCAAAAAAGCGGGAATCACTGAACTGGCCATGCCAGCACAGCTGATCCACAGATCAGCCTCAGTCATTCCCGCTTTGCGCGCTGGGGAGAACTCCCCTATAAAATTAAATTCGCCAGCAGACGCCGCCTCAAATAGGCATGGCTATCCCGCTGACGATACATACAATCTCCAGCTGTGCCGTCGTGGTCTGACCCCACAGGCGGGGCCGGGACAGCTGTAACCGTGTGCAATGCGAAACCTATCGCTCCCAGGCCGACAGAAGCGGCCTGCCCTCCTGATCGGGGAGGAAACGCACAAAGGATCAATTACAAAAGGATAGTACCACAATATCTTGCGTCTGTCAAGATATATACTCTGTATTTTGTGTTTCAAAATTTTTTTGAAAAAATTTCAAAGAGATGCAGAAAAAACGGGCCCCGTTTCCTATTTATTAAGTATAAGCTCTAAAACCGCACCTTGACAAACGGCGTGAGCCTATAACCCTGTCCCGGCAGTCATACAGGAGTGGCGGATAGTGCGCATCACGCGCGCCCACCGCAGAATCTGCGCACAGCGCGGCCTGAAATACGCGGTCTGAACGAGAGCGCAGGAAGTGGGCCGGAGCAGAATTTACACATTTGTTTCAATTTTATATCTTGGCAACTGTAAAATAGCGTAGTATAATGTGCCTACCCTGCTAATGGAACAGAAAGGAGGTACTCGCACGCTTGAATAGTTGCCAGACTGCAAAAGGAGTTATAATATTATGAACGAAACTTGCAGTTCTTCCTGCCAGCGGACCTATACCGTTGAGCAGGTGGCGGAAATCCTTGGTGTGAGCCTTCGCAAAGCCTACTACCTTTGCGAAAACGCGGATGGGTTCAAAACCATCCGTCTCGGCAAGCGTTGCATCCGCATCCACAAGGAGTCATTTGACAGATGGCTTGATGGCGGAGGCGATGCTGGCTGACCATCTCGACGAAAGGAATGGCCACAATGGCAACTTATAAAATTCGGGGAAGTTCCCACAATGTAATCTATACCTACCGTACCCAGGACGGTAAGACCAAGCAGCAATGGGAGTCCTATGACACGGAGCTGGAAGCGATTCAGCGGAAGGCGTACATCGACTTTTTGCAAAAGAATAAACGGCAGGACGATATCACCCTCGCGGCAGCGACATACCGAGAGGATCGCACGGTCAAGCAGTTATCCCAGGAAAATGCCGCTGACCAGTCCAACGCCGGCATCTGTCTTGTTCCGTCCGCTGAGGACAACATTCATCGTACCTATGGTGAGTTTATCGACCGCTTTTTGCCCTTCTATGCCAGGAAACGCCGCTTCTCGCCCAACACCTACGACAGCTATGCCGGAACCTTGAACAACCATATCCTGCCCTACTTCGGGGATCGGATCATGAGCCACATCACTTCGGAGGACATTGACGCTTTTCTCGACTACCTGAGCAATAAACCTTGCCAGGGCAGCAAAAGCTACGGGAAGAAGGCCGCAGAAACGCCCAGGCTCTCCTCTGCCACGATCAAAAAATGCTACAACGTCCTCATGGTCGGCTACCCCACCGCAAAAAAGTGGGGCTATGTGAAGGAGATCCCGGACACGTCCGCTCCCACTGAAAAGACAAAAAAACGCGCGGCATGGGAGCCGCAGCGGGTTTCCGACTTTTTAGAGAATACGAAGGATGATCCCATCCTGCACCTTGCCGTCCATATGGCCTTTGTCTGCTCCCTGCGGGCCGGTGAGGTCGCGGGTATCAGCGTAGACACGATTGACTTTCGGGACAGGAGTATGTGGATCACCCAAATCGTCCAACGCGTATCCGACAAATCCCTTCAAACGCTGCCCAAGGAGGAAATCATCAAGGTCTTTCCAAAGAAGCTTGCCACATCGTCCAGCAGTCTGATTTTGAAAGGGCCCAAAACCGAGGGCAGCCACCGCAAGCAATACCTCACCACACCGTTGCTTCAGGAAATCAAACAGCGCATGGACACCATCAATAGTAATAAAGAGTTCTTTGGCCCGGAGTATCACGATCACGGTCTGCTGTTCTGTCAGCCGGACGGGACACCCCTTGACCCCAAATCTTTGGACAAGGCGTTTAAGGAGCGGCAGACGGCGATGCGCATTGAGGATCGGATTGAGTTCCAAGGTTTGCGGAAGTCAGGGCAGATGCACAAGGTACGGCTGTCTCAAAATAACTATCAACTCGTTGCGGAGAGCAGCGGCCAGTCGCCTGAAGTCCTAATGAGCAACTACAACGAAGCACTGGATTCGGAGAAGCGTACCCTGTCACTTTTGGTGGAAACCAGTTTCTACCCTGGCACCATTCCAAGTGAGACCAAAACAGTCCCGCCGCTCCAGGCCAATGATTTGATGGCACAGCTTCAGCAAAATCCAGAACTCTCGCGCCAGCTTTTGCAAATGCTCTTAGGCGGTGCGCTTAGTGCAAGCTGATGCACAAGATTTTTGATTAGCAGATTTTTTAGCAAACGCATTTTCACTGAGGGGCTTAGCATATGAAGAAAACCCCTCAAACCGTTGCGGTTCAAGGGGTTCAGGTGGAGCTGCTATCCAGATTTGAACTGGAGACCTCATCCTTACCAACTGATACCCCACCCTCGAAACGCCTCCATTTGGCGCTTTGAGGGCATTTTTGTTCCAGAAATTATGGTGCTGTGGTACTTTCCTCTCCATTGCCTCCGCCTGCTCATTTCCTATTGTGGGTCAGGTTGTGGGTCAGGACGCAAAAGAGGGACGCACATCGGCGAGAGGAAGTCCAAAACGAACCGCCCGCTCCCGCTCATAGGTGACCCGGGTAACCTCCTCTATAAATCGCCGCTCTTTCTCGTCCGCACTGGACCACCTCACGTTGTATTTCCGGCACATCTGGAAAAACATCTCATAATACCGATCCCTTTCCGTGTCTTTACGGCAGTACCACACCACATCGGAAACAGGCATTTCTTTTCTGGGTTCCATCTGAATACCTCCTGTGTCAGACAAGATCGGTGAAAAAGATCCGCTCTACGGTTTTCCCACAATGAGGTAACACGGGACAACCGATAGTTTAGCATAGCTGACGGAGAAATACAAGCAATGCCACTCTCAAAATTTGCGTCGCAGTAAACAAGTAAGTTGAACCCCCCTGCTACCGAAGCAACAGAGGGGTTCGAAAAATGAATGAAGAGGAACGCAAATTAATTTTTTATGGGCTCTTTCTTCCGGTACCGCAACACCGTCAGCACCACCAACGCCAGAGCAATCACACCACAAACTGCGTCGATTCCATAAATCAGCATTTGATACGG
Organism: uncultured Eubacteriales bacterium; assembly: GCA_949742895.1. The sequence continues at coordinate 32,014 of CATJRT010000198.1, forward strand.
GGCCACGACAGGCACATAGCGGCTGCCCGGCATACCGCCGTCCATGGCGGTAGAATTGACGATGGAATACAGAATGTGATGAGCCGCAATCCTGCCGTAATGATAATCGGTGGGATCCTTCACGTCGAAGGTGTACCGCGCACCGCTGGGCAGATTGGTGAGTTTACCATCACCACCAGCCTGGATCATTTGGCCTGCGTCCATAAAGACACCAGTGTTGGCATTATCGGTGACCGCAAAGCCCTTGAAGCCCCATTCGTTGCGGAGGATACCAGTCATCAGGCCGTAGTGACCGCCCGCCCAAGTATAGCCAAGCCGGTTGAAGGAGGTCATGATAGCATTGCAGGCTGGGATCTGGGCCACCGCCATCTCATAGGAGCCATCGGCGTTGGTCTTGACGTAATTCTCCTCGACGGTGCCGCTCTTCATGCAGATTTCGAAAGGCTCCAAGTA
>CATJRT010000199.1 GCA_949742895.1 uncultured Eubacteriales bacterium
GTGATAGGCGCACAGCTTCCGCTCGAACGCCTCCGATTCCCTGGCCTGCTCCCAGGCGCGGCGCAGGCGCTGCTTCTCCTCCCCGGCCCGGTCCCGGCCCATGCGCTTTTCGTGAAAGTCCCAGTAGATGCTCCGCATGGCCGCGTAGGCCATCTGATCCGGCAGGCCGAGCCCGTCCGGCATATCCTCACCCCGCTGTGCCGCCTGCTCCCAGGGGAAGGTCCACTGCTCACTTACGTCCCCCACCCCCCATCTCCAGATACCACTCCAGCACGGCCACCGCCGCCTGCCAGCCGTGGCAGACCTGGGCGAAGTACCCGGCGGCATTGAGCCGTTCGATCCACCATTTCTGTGCCCGGGAGGTCTGGCCTGTATCCGTTTTCATCTCGATAAACAGGCCGTGGTACCGCCCCGAGGGCACCGGCAGGCACAGGTCCGGTACACCAGGTTTCACGCCCTGCTGCTTGAGGTGCCTGCCCTCCACGGTGTCCCGGGTGCCGCCGTTTGGAATGTGGAACAGCAGTGACAGCTCCGGCCACTGTGCCCGGATATGGGGCTGCTGGGACCACTTGAGCACACACTGCTGGTGCTGCGCTTCTGTCATGCGCCTCTCCTCCAATTCACCGATAGCCGGTTGATAATCTGACTGGCCTGCCCCTTCGTCAGGCCGGCACAGTCGAAATTCTTGCACTGCCTTCGGATCAGTTTCAGCTGTCCCTCCGTGGCCTCCGCCCTGCCCCAGCGCTTCACCCGGTTCAGATCCCAGAGATACCGCTGCTCCCCAAATCGCTGGCAGAGGACGGTGTACGCCCGGTCCAGCGCCTCCTGCATGTCCACCCTCGTCCCACCCAGATCCACCAGTCCCATGGCGTCCGGGCAGGGGACGGTCATCCGCTTTCCCCCGGCCAGGGAGCACACCATGCTCCCGTCCGGCAGTCTGAACCAGTTCACATCGTGGGTCTGGTACTTCTGCGATTTCGCCCACAGGTCCACGATCTCCACGTTTCGGATCCAGCTCTCCGGGCAGTCCGCCGCGTCCGCCGCCCGCGCCGGCAGCTCGAACAGGTTCCCCTGTAATTCGCTTTGCCGGCCCGCCGGAATATTTCCCACATCCAGACCCAGCAGGCTGGGCGCGGTACACAGGCTCGCCCGTCCCGTCACCCCCACGCAGTCGATGAGCACCAGCCGCTCCTTCCCCGGGTACAGACGCAGGCCCCGGCCCGCCATCTGGGCGTACAGACTGTCCGACTGGGTGGGCCGCGCCATGATGACCGTCTCTACCCGTGGGATGTCCGTCCCCTCCGTGAACACCATGCAGTTGACGATGCACGGGATATCCCCTGCGGTGAACGCCCGGATGATGGACGCCCGGTCCTTCGTCTCACCGGTCACCACCACCGCACCGGGGATTTTTTCCGCGATCTCGTTGGCGTGGCGGACGCCGGCAGCGAAGATGAGCGTCGGCCCCGCGGCGTGCTCCCGGTAAGCCTGGGCAATGGCATCCGCCGTGCCGTCCATGGCCTCGTCCAGCTCCCCGGGGGCGTAGTCCCCCAGGCGGGTATGTACGGCTGTCAGATCATACCCGATGTCGATCCGCTTGCAGAAAATATCGCACAGATACCCGTTTTCGATGCCCCAGCGCAGATCCCGCTGGAAGATGATTTTCGAGAACACGCCGTCCAGGCGGACCTTGTCGCCTCTGTTTGGTGTGGCAGTGAACCCAATGAGCTTCTCCGGGCGGAAGTACTCAAATATTTTCCGGTAGGTCCCTGCGGCGGCGTGGTGTGCTTCGTCGCAGACGATCAGGCGGAAGTCATCCGGGCGGAACCGCTCCAGCCGCCGCAAAAGGCTCTGTACCGACGCGCTGACCACCTCCTCGCCATTGCTGCGCCGTCCGGCCCGCTCCACGCCGCAGGGGCAGTCAAAGGATTTTCTGGGCTGCTCCACCAGCTCCTCCCGATGGCTGAGGATGAGCATCCGGTCCCCATGCCTGGGCAGGCTGGCTAAGGTGACGGTCTTGCCCAGCCCCGTCGCCATCTGCACCAGGTACGCTCCTGGGGGCTGTGCCTCGATGGACTGGATGCACGATTTCTGGTAATCGCGCAGTTTCATGTACGTCCTCCTGTCTGTGAAACCGTGAAACCAGCAAGCGGCCGGTTTCACGAAAGTTTCACGGCCTGTACGCGCTGCGCCGCAGCGCCTTCCGGGATTCTGTGAAACCGTGAAACTTTTATCACGTTTTTCCTATGCGCGGGGAATCTTTTTTTGTGTTAATTTTTTTCTCCCTCTCATAAGTCCATCTGTGCGTTTGGTTTCACACTCTCACAGGTTTCACAACAACACTCCAGCCTTAGTGCCGCAGCGGTTTTGTCTGTGAAACTTTCGTGAAACCAACTCCTTCCGGGTTTCACAGGGGGAGCTCATCATCGCCACCGCCGCCCTCGTCGGAGGGCAGGCGCAGCCATACGCAGGGTACCGGCACATGCTTATCAATGCGCCAGTTCTTGGTGTAACCCTTGCTGCCGGTGAGGAGCATCCCCTTTGTTTTCAGGTGGCTGAGCAGGGCCTTTGAGCTGATGCCGGCGTCCTGGCAGACCCGATCCCAGATGGTGCGGTTCACCACGACGTACCCGTCCTTGAACACGCCGTAGTGCTCCCCGTGCTCCACCGTGTCCTCAAACTGCCGCTCGTTGGCGGCGATCCACCCGCAGATGTAGTCGTACCCCCGCTCCGAGGCGCTGACGGCGGCCTTCTCCTTGAGAAACTCCCCCAGCTCCTCCGCCGTCAGGGCGCGGCCGTCCTGAAATATCCATTCCGTGGCCAGCCTGTCCGCCGTCAGCAGCAGGGCCGCCGCCATCGCCTGCTTTTCGGTTGTGTCCGATTGAATACAGTTCGTATAGTACCTCTCGTACAGCGTCCGGGCCCGGTCCATCGCCCCTTCCCCGGTCAGGCGCTGGATAAACAGGGGCCCGGCGTGGCCGTAGCTGCGCTTGAGGGCGTTTGCCGTGCGGTGGCCGTCCCGGATCACCGCCTCCCCTGCCCGGCACTCAATCTCAATGACCCGGTTCATGGCTCCCGCGCCGTCGGTCTCGCTGACAATGGGGCTCTCGCCGCTGGTGATGAAGCAGTTGGACCACTTGGGGGTGTAGTCCAGGCCCAGGCCCCGGTTGCTTCGCAGCTTGCCGGACCCCGCCGCCAGCTCGTAGACGTTGAAGTTCACCCGGCCGTGCCGGTCCCTGGCCAGCTGCAGCTCGTCCAGAAACAGGGGCAGGGAGTGGAGGAACCCCGCCATCAGCTCCACACCCACGCTGGTGGACTTGAAGGTCTGGAAGTACGCGCCGCCTGCGGTGGGGTTCGCCCACACGGACGCCCCCAGCATTTGCGCCACGGTTTTGCCGGTGCCGCTGTCCATACTCCACAGGTGGACAAAGAATGGAAGGCATCCAAGCGGCTCCACCAGCACGCTGGCAAAGGACGCCGCCAGCACGATCCGAGCGGTGCGGCTGTAGGTCCGGGCATCCAGGGCCTCCTCCATCCACTGGCTGAAATCTCCATGTTTTGTAATGGATCGGTACACGGGCCGGAAGCTGTCCGCGCTGTCAAACACCACCCCGCCTGTGTAAGGGGAGAAGCCCTCCTCGTTCCAGCCCATGCGGGATACGGCCTTGAGCTCCGGGATGGCCTCCCGGTTCTTGTCAATGGCGTCCCGCAGGAAGTCCACCAGGGCCTGGGCCCGCTCCCCGCTGGTGACGGACACGCCGCAGTCCGCCAGGGCAACGATGTCCGCGGCCTTGGAGATGCGGCTCATCGGCACCACAATCTCGCTCCAGGGCTTTTTCCCCGTGAAGCTCTGTCGGTAGGCCAGCTTGATCTTCGTCAGCCCCGTGTCCACGCTCACCAGCCGCTGGACGGGCATGATGGGGTGGGTGCAGGCGTAAATAACAGAGCCGCCTGCGCCATAGCGCCAGATGCCCGTATCATCCGCCGTCCACTCCCCCACGTTCAGCTCCAGCTGCTGCTCCGCGAAGCCGCTGACACCATCCTCCCGTAGGACTGTCAGGGCGCTCTGCTTCAGCAGCTTCCTGTACTCCCGCAGTCCCCTCGCCCAGGCCTTGAACCCCAAATCCCTGGCCAGCTCAGCCAGCTCCGGCTCCTCCATTGCCTGCCGGTAGCCGCTCTGTCCGGCCAGCCACTCAAACACCCGGCCGGACTTGAAGTCCTTCAGGCTGAACGCGGGCCGCTGCCCCTGGCCCGGCTGTCTGTTGTCCATGCTCTATCTCCCTTCGTTCAGCTTCCAGAACGTCCAGCTGGTACTGCACTTCCGGCAGCCGTTTCAGCGCCTCGGCGAACAGCGGGTGGAGCTCCTCTATATTGGGGCCGTCCGGCGCGTAAAGTTGCATGTTCCGGTGCAACCGGAGGTGCTCTTTACAGAGGAAATCCTCCCGCGCGTCCAGGCGCTTGAGCGCCTCCCGCTCCCGCCGCCGGCGCTCAAGGACGGCAGATGCCTCTCCGGGCGATGGCCGCGCCCCGGTCAGATTGAGTGAAAAGTCCAGATCCAGCCGCACCACCGCCCGGCGGAAGTCCAGGCTAAAGAGCTCCATGACGAAGTCGATGCTGCTGCCGCCCCGGCCGCAGCCGAAGCAGTGCCACCCGCCGTCTTCGTAGAGTTTGAGGGACGGTGTCCTCTCGCCGTGGAAGGGGCAGCAGATGTACCCGGCTCGGTTGGGGGTAAAGCCATAGTGTTCTGCCGCCGCACGGGCCGGGACCATCCGGCGGATGTTCTCCGCCAGATCAGAATGGTACATCGTCGTTTGTATACTCGTAGGGCTCGTAGGGTACACTCACGCCGCCGGGCCGGGCAGCCGGAGCACCGGACGGACTTTTCAGCTTTTTCAGCTCCGGCACCTTGAAGTCGCCCGATTGGATGGCAGCCAGGGAGCGGACTTGGTAGACATACAGCCGTTCTCCGATCTCGCCGTTCCGCTTCTGGTACTCCTCCTCCCCCAGCACAACGCCCA
>CATJRT010000200.1 GCA_949742895.1 uncultured Eubacteriales bacterium
CCAAGAACCACGAGAAGGAAGCGGAGATCGTGGCCCAGGCGGGCAAGTTCGGGGCGGTCACTGTGGCCACCAACATGGCGGGCCGCGGCACGGATATCGTGCTGGGGGGCAACGCCGAGTATATGGCCAAGGCCCTGCTGCGCAAGCAGGGGATGAGCGACGAGCTGCTGGCCGAGTGCGACGGCCACGCCGACACCGACAACCAGGAGATCATCGAGGCCCGGCGGGCCTTTGCCGAGGCGGAGGCCAAGTTCAAAGAGGAGATCCAGGAGGAGGCGGAGCGGGTCCGCGCTGCGGGTGGCCTCTACATCCTGGGCACCGAGCGCCACGAGTCCCGCCGCATCGACAACCAGCTCCGGGGCCGCGCGGGCCGTCAGGGCGACCCCGGCGAAAGCCGCTTCTTCCTCTCCCTGGAGGACGATATCCTCCGGCTGTTCGGCTCTGAGCGCATCCAGAACATGATGGAGCGCTTCGGCGTGGACGACGACACCCCCCTGGACCAGAAAATGCTGTCCAACGCCATCGAGAGCGCCCAAAAGCAGGTGGAGTCCCGGAACTTCCAGACCCGTAAGAACGTACTGGAGTACGACGACGTAATGAACACCCAGCGGGAGGTCATCTACAAGCAACGCCGCCAGGTGCTGGACGGCGAGGACGTTCACGGGGCCGTCGAGAATATGCTGTCCACTATGGTGACGGGCCTGGTGTCCGGCCACGCCGGGGAACAGGACCACCTCAGCGGCGAGGCCCTTCGTGCCGCCGCAGGCCACTTGGCCGGGTCTGTGTTTTCTCCGGACCAGCTCGCCCGGTTCCAGCAGGAGGCCCCGAACACCCCCGCCGGCAAGCTGTCGGACGAGATGCTGGAAGCCGCCCGGCAGAACTACGTCCAGCGGGAGCAGACCGTGGACGCCGCCATGACGGGCCGTATGCCTGAGGGCAAGTCCGCCATGCGGGAGCTGGAGCGGGTGATCCTGCTGCGGGTGGTGGACGAATACTGGATGGAGCATATCGACGCCATGACCGAGCTGCGCCAGGGCATTGGCCTGCGGGGCTATGGCCAGCAGGACCCGGTGGTTGAGTACAAGCGGGAAGGCTTCGATATGTTCGAGCAGATGATCACCGCCATCCAGGAGGAGACGCTGCGCCGCCTGTTCACCGTACGCATCAAGACCAACGAGGAGATCAAGCGGGAGCGGGTGGCCAAGGTCACCGGCGAGTCCGGCGGCTCCGATGGCACGGTGAAGAAGCAGCCGGTGAAAAAGGCCGCCAAGATCGGCCGCAACGACCCCTGCCCCTGCGGCAGCGGATTGAAATGGAAGAAGTGTACCTGCCCTGAGTATCATAAGGACGTTTGATCTTGCCTAAAAAGGAGCGTTTTATGGATATCATCGAGCAGATTCGGAACGGCGTGACCTTTCTGTCCTGCGACGGCATCGACGCCGCAGGGGGCGCTGCCCACGGCTTTTCCACCCGACTGGGCGGCGTGTCCGAGGGGATGTGGGCCTCCCTCAACCTGGGCGTGAGCCGGGGGGACGACCCTGACCATGTCCGGGAGAACTATCGCCGCTTCTTCCGAGCCATCGGTGTGGAGGGCGGGCACATCGCCATGACCAACCAGGTCCACAGCGGCGTGGTGCGCACCGTCACCACTGCCGACGTGCGGCACGACCCTTATGACAAGGTCTGCTATGAAGCGGACGGCCTAATGACCGACCTGCCCGGCGTCACCCTCATAATCTACACCGCCGACTGCATCCCCATCCTGTTCTATGACCCTAAACGCAGGGTGGTGGCCGCCGCCCACGCAGGCTGGCGGGGCACTGCCGCCGGCATTGCGGCCCAAACCGTGGCGCGGATGAAGGACGTATACGGCTGCGATGCGGCGGACATTCTGGCAGCCATCGGCCCTGGCATCGGGCCGGACTGCTTCGAAACCCACGAGGACGTGCCCAACGCCATGACCGCCGCTTTGTCCACCGCCGTACTCCAGCACATCAAGATCAAGGAGAACGGCAAGTTCGCGGTGGACCTGAAGGGCATTAACGCCCGCCGACTTGAGCTGGCGGGGCTGGATCCGGAGCACATCGCCGTATGCTGCCAGTGTACCGCCTGCCTGCCGGGCAAGTTCTGGAGCCACCGGCTGCTGGGCACCAGCCGGGGGTCTATGGCCTCCGCCATCCAACTGCTATGAGACGGCTGCTGGCTCTGCTGCTGGCGGCCTGCCTTACCCTGGGCCTGACAGGGTGCGGTGACGACCTGCCGGAGCCGGTGGAATCTGCCGGGCCTTCTCCCACCCCCACGCCCACCCAGGCCATACAGTCCGCCCGGTTCTCCTTGGGCTACGACCCCACCGCCTCCCTCCACCCCATCACTGGCTCCAGCCAGGCGAACCAGGATCTGACCGGGCTGGTCTACCAGTGCCTGTACGAGCTGGACAACGACTTTACGCCCCAGCCGGTGCTGGCCCAGTCCGCCTCTGTCAGTGAGGACGGGTTGGTGTGGACCTTCACCCTGGACCCGGGCGCGGTTTTTTCCGACGGCTCTCCCCTCACCGCTCAGCACGTAGCAGATGCGCTGAATGTTGCTCGCACCAGCACCCTGTACGGGGGCCGTCTGTCTCAGATGACCGGCGCGTGGGCTGGAGAGGACGGCACGTTGGGCGTCTCCCTGTCCGCCCCCAACGGGGCTCTGCCCGCCCTGCTGGATATCCCGGTCGTGCTGGAGCAGGAGGAAGGCCCGCCTTTGGGCAGCGGCTATTACTGCTACGAAACGGCTGGGGACGCTCTATTCCTGCGGACCAACCCCCGGCACGCCCATGCCGCCGCCCTGCCCTACGACGTGATCCCCCTCACCCCGGTGACCAACGCCGCCGAGCGCATCGCCGCCTTTGACAGCGGCTCCATCACCGCCGTCACCACCGACTTTTCCGGGGCCTACGCCCTGAGCTATTCCAGCAGCTACGAGGCCTGCGACTACCCCACCACCACCCTGATCTATGTGGGCTTCCGCACCGCTTCCGGGCCGTGCCGCTCCCCGCTGGTGCGCCGCGCCTTTTCCCAGTGCTTTGACCGGGACGAGCTGGTGCGGGTGCTGCTGTCCGGCCATGGGGACCCCGCCCTGTTGCCCGTCCATCCACGCCTCAGCGGCGCCGCAGGAAAGCCCCTGGCCTTTGACCTCGAATCTGCCGCCGCCCTGCTGGAGGAGGCAGGCTATATCCACAATGAGGAGGACGGCCTGCTGTACTTGGGCAATACTCCTCTGTCCGTCACTCTGCTGGTGAACAGCGACAACGAGACCCGTCAGCGCATAGCCGAGCAGCTTGCCTTAAACCTTCAGGAGCTGGGGGTAACGGTGACGGTGAACCGCCCCGCCTGGAAGGACTTCAACGCCGCCCTGGCCTCCGGGTCCTTCGACCTGTACATCGGGGAGGTACGCCTCCCCGGCGATCTGGACCCCTCTGCCCTGCTGACAGGGGCGTTGAACTACGGCGGCTTTGACAGCGCCAGAACCGCCCAAGCCCTGTGGACGTGGCAGGCCGCCTCCGGCCCCGCACGGGACCAGGCGGCGCAGCAGCTGTGGACGCTGCTGGAGCAGGAGGTCCCCGTGGCCGCCCTGTGCTTCAAGCGCGGCTCTCTACTGGTGCGCTGGGGGATGGCCTCTAACCTGAACCCCACCCGTGCAAACCCCTTTGACCACATGGAGCGGTGGACCACCGCCGGGCCGTGAAGGAAGAACTAATTCAACCGGCAAGAGCGGGCTGCGAAAGATTTTCCGCCACAGCGAGGCGAGATTTCGCAGAAATAATTATGTTTATTTCAAAAAATCACAACGATGCTGTGGTGAAAAATTCCGCAGAGTGCCGCAAACGCATTGAATCAGCGCTTCCTAATGCATTGACAGACATCACACAAGGAGAGAATGGATATGAGCCAAGTATTTCGCTGCTATGTGCAAAAGCGTCCCGGCTTTGACGTGGAGGCCCAGGTCCTCTGCCGGAACCTGCGCGAGCAGCTGGGCGTGCAGGCTTTGCGTTCCGCCGCCATTTTGAACCGCTACGACGTGGAGGGCATCGCCCTCGCCGTCTACCAGCAGGCCCGGCAGACGGTGTTCTCCGAACCCCAGGTGGACACGGTATACGACGAGGATTTCCCCCGGCCCGCCGGACCTCACAGCCTGCTGGCGGTGGAGGCCCTGCCGGGGCAGTTCGACCAGCGGGCGGACTCCGCCGGGCAGTGCATCCAGCTCATGGCGGGAACAGGCCGGCCCCTTATCGGCTACGCCAAGGTGTATCTGCTGGAGGGCGGGCTGACCGACACCGACCTGGAGAAAATAAAGAGCTACCTCATTAACCCGGTGGAAAGCCGGGAGGCATCCATGGACAAGCCGGACACTCTGGAGCGCATCTACGGCGCACCTCCGGCGGTGCCGGTGCTGGACGGCTTCATCGAGCTTCCCGAGGAGGAGCTGGCCAAGCTGCTGGACCAGTACGGACTGGCCATGGACCTGGCTGACCTGCGCTTCCTTCAGAACTACTTCCGGGACTGGGAGCGCCGGGACCCCACCCTCACCGAGGTACGGGTGGTGGACACCTATTGGTCAGACCACTGCCGGCACACGACTTTCTCCACCCATCTGAAAAACGTGGAAATTGGCGATCCCGCCGTCAAAGCCGCTTATGAGCGCTATCTTGCCGCACGGGTGGAGGTATATGGCGAAGAAAAGGCCAAAAAGCGCCCCCAGACCCTGATGGATATCGCCACCATCGGGACCAAGGTGCTGAAAAAGCGCGGCCTCCTGCCCGAATTGGATGAGAGCGAGGAGATCAACGCCTGCTCCATCCACGTCCCTGCCGTGGTGGATGGCGAGGAGCAGGACTGGCTGCTCATGTTCAAGAACGAGACCCACAACCACCCCACCGAGATCGAGCCCTTCGGCGGTGCGGCCACCTGCATCGGCGGCTGCATCCGGGACCCCCTGTCCGGCCGGGCCTATGTCCACCAGGCCATGCGGGTCACCGGCGGCGGCGATCCCACCGTGCCTCTGTCCCACCCGCTGGAGGGCAAGCTGC
>CATJRT010000201.1 GCA_949742895.1 uncultured Eubacteriales bacterium
GCGATCGCCTGCGCTCGGAGAGGTTCCTGTGGAAGCGCTTTCGGACAGGGGTTCGACTCCCCTCGCCTCCACCAAGTTGCATTGACAAAAAAGATGCAGGCAAAAAATCCGCACTTTTGTGCGGATTTTTTGCGTATAATCGCACATTTTCAGATATCCAAAGAATAAAACAGAGTGGTTTACAAAAACAGGAAGCATAATTTTAAAATAACGCAAAAAAGATGCAAAACAGGCTTAAATGCCCATATTTTTAAGATTTTCACTCTGGAAGGGACTTGAACCCTAAAGCACTCAAGATTGGAAGGAAATTCTAATTTCGGTTCGAATCTATTTTACCCTTGCCTGCTGTTCGGGAATTGTGCTGGATATCCCGCATCATATGTGGTAGTGTTGCTGCTACCAAAGCAAGGGGGCGCCACCGTGGAATACAATTTTTACTTGGAGCAGAAGTATCTGTACGAGGGCCAGGTTGAAGCCCGCATCCTCACCGCCACCCAGGCAGAGGCTATGGGTTACAAAGACGACTACATCGCCGCTTGCACAGGCCACAAGCTGTATGTAGATGGCTTTGACAGCATCGATGCCATCCGCAGTTACCTGGGCGATCTGGTAAATTGCACTTTAATTGAATAGCACACACCACTAATAGCCCATGGCCAGCAGGACTGCTGACCATGGGCTATTTTTGCGTCTGCAGGACTGAGACACTTGTTGATAGCAGAGGAGAAAATAGTTGATACGTTTTTATATTTTTAAAGACGGCGTACTGCAAAGCAGCACCGCCGCAAAAGAAACCGCAATCGATCTGATCCGCCAATATCAGAAGCAGGAAACTCACCCATTCTTGCGGTCGGAATTCAGCATCATCAAAGGCGAGGAAGAATTTGTACCCTATCCTTCCCAGAGAAAGCCGAAACGAAACCGCGGGACGGAACGGTAACAGCGCAGGATACCGCGGCCAAAGCCGAGCCGCGGCCCCCCCCGGCTGTTCCTTTTGGTGCTTCTGCTTCGTCTGTGCATGGTTCTTTGGTGGTCATGGTAATAGCTATGTCATCAGCTTTCGGCTATACTTGGGTTCACGATCAAAAGAAAGGAGAACAGCACGATGCCAGAAACCAAAAACCTATGTGCTCAAATCAGCCTCGACCTGCATCACAAAATTTCCGAGGCCAAGGAGCAGACGGGCCAAACCACCAGCCAGTACATCACAGACCTGCTGACCGAATACTTCAAAATCAAAGAAAACGGAGGAACTGAAGCCATGACAACCGGAAAAAATCGAACCCTTGCCTTTCAAATTGACGAGGAGCTGTTCAACCGCATCAAAGCCCACCTGGAACGGGAGACTGCTCGCACCGGCCACAAACTCACCCAGCGGGACTTTGTACTGGGCCTGATCACGGAGGCGCTGGACGCTGCCGAGCACGAGGCTCAGGAGGAACAGAACGAGGACCAAGCGCAGGAGGAGAACCAGCCCGAGGAGAAGTGACCTTCTCCAGCACCAGCAGCCACGGGGTCGATCCAGCCGGATCGGCCCCGGCCATTTTCAAGCCGTTTGTGCCCACCCGCGGGCTGGGTGGCATCCGCGCCCCTCCCCGCAGGTGAAACGCGGTGTCGGCCCCCGTGTGGCCAAACGTGACGGCCTCCCGGCCCACAGCGGCACAAAGACAGTGAATCGCCCCCGGAAATCATCCAGCATGATGATCTCCGGGGGCTTTTTTCGTTTCAGCCAAAGGGGGTGATGATCACGAAACGAAGAACAGACCCGGAAGATTTCTGGAAATTCACAGACGAGGAAATGGAGATCGCCAAAAACACAGATCTGCCCGACCTGCTGGAACACCTGGGGTATCACTTGAAGCGGGTGGGCCGGTATTACACCACCAGGGAGATGGACAGCATCCGCATCAAAAACCGCCGCACCTGGAGGCGGTACTCCGAGGGCACGGGCGGGGATGCCATCACGTTCCTCCAGCGGTTCGAGAATAAGGGCTTTCGGGAGGCCGTAGAGTACCTGCTGGCCTTCAATGGGCGGGCACGGGATTCCCCTGCCCCACTCAGGCCGCTCCAATCGGCTGTGGAAGAAGAAAAGCCCGAGTTCACCCTGCCCCCGGCCAACGGAGATAACCGCCGGGTGTTCGCCTATCTGCGCAAGCGCGGTATCGCGCCCCAAGTGATCCGGGCGTTCCTCAATGCCGGCCTGCTGTACGAGGACGCCAAATACCACAACTGCGTGTTCGTGGGCCGGGATGCCAGCGGCAAGGCCCGGTTCGCCAGCAAACGGGGCACCTACGACAAAGACGGCGTCAGCTTCAAGCGGGATGTGCTGGGCAGCGACAAAAGCATCGCCTTCCCCATCCCCTGCGATCCCAGCGTCCCCTGGGTGCTGGTGTTCGAGGCTCCTATCGACCTTTTGAGCTTCTGCACCCTTCACCGGGAAGCCCGCTCCAACGCCATAGCACTGTGCGGGCTGTATGAGGGTGGCCTGAACACCTACCTAAAAGACAACCCCCACCTGCGCCATGTGGTGCTGTGCCTGGACGCGGACGATCCCGGCCAGACCGCCGCCCAAAAGCTGCGGGCAGAGTACGAGAGCCAGGGACTCAAAGTGTCCACCAGGGTGCCGCCCAAGGGGAAAGACTGGAATGAATACCTCCAGCAACGCGGGCCGCCCCGGGAAAGGGGGCGGTAGAGAAGAAGGATTTTCCGAAAAAATGAACATAAACCGGAGGAAAACGACATGAAACGTATCTTGACCACATTATGCGCCATGACCCTTCTGCTGGCCGGGTGTACCCCCGCCTTTGCCACCGAGGTGCCCAGTACGTCATCTGCACCCTCGCAGGAGCCGGAACTGGGCTGCTACTACCCCATTTCTGTGGAGGAGTACACTTACGGCCCCCTGGACGAGCTGCGCGTCAGCAAGGTGTACCAGCTCTCCCTGGGGGACGATCCCAGCGGCATCCCCACCGGGGACTTCGAGCGCGGTGGGCGGCACTACTACCTGCTGGACATGACCCGGAAGGACGAGGTGGGGGTGGACACCCGGCAGCACACCGAAACCGTCACCCTGTCCAGCGATACCAACAAAATGGACGACATTCTCAAGCGGCTGGATGCCGAGATGGAATTTACCACCGAGGACGGCTACACTGGCACCCTGCGGCTGGATCACACCAGCGTCCAGGTCACTACGGATGGATACAAAACCAGTACAAAGGCTCTGTCCGCCACCCGGACGTACCCCAATTTGTCCGACGCCGACGTGTCTTTGATCCCGAAAACCATCACGGACGGCGGCAAGACCCTCACCCTGGCGGACGTCCAGTGGGCCAGCGCCGAGGGCACGGACGGCGAGGGCGGCGTGGTCACCCACTACACCGCCACCGCCAGCTACACCGGCAGCACCTCGTCCCGGTATGCCACCGGATACACCATCACCGCCAACTACACCGGGGAGGTGGCCAAGACTGACTGCAGCGTGGTGACGTACACCGCCGTGTTCGGCAGCGTGGAGGCCCCGGAGGAGTCCGACGCCCCCGAGGAAACTGCCAAACCGGACGATACCCCCGCTGCGTCCATCAACTGGACGGAGCTGAAAACCCCGCTGATGATCAGCGGTCTGGTGCTGATCTTGGTCCTCGGCGGCGGTTTCGCCATCAAAAAAATCAGGAGGAGATAAAGCCTATGAAGCATAAACTTTGTGCCCTTGTGTCCGCAGTTATTCTGTGCGCCCTGTGCGTGGCCCCTGCTCATGCACTGGAATACAGCTTTGACGCCCCAGCCGATTACCTGTTTGGGTGGCCCACCAGCGACGATACCCCCCATGAGTGGCAGGACCCCAACGTGGATCTCTCCAAAAGTACCGCCCTGATCCCGCCCGGCTTCGGGACGCCCACCAGCTATCTGCCGGGGAGCGGCGAATATCTGACACCCAACCTCGTCCCTGGTGCGCTGGGCAGCGGGCTGGTCAACCAGGAGGGCGGCCCCACCGGCGGCGGTTATCCTACCGTGGGCGCAGGGATTACCACCGTGGACAGCCCCAGTTTCCCCACCGTGGATATTCCCTCGGGCGGGCAGACGGTTGGCTTCACCGAGGTCACCAGCGCCATGTACTACAGCAACGGCAGCCTGGGCACCCTGAAAATCCCCTCCATTGGCCTGACGGTGGGCATCTATGAAGGCACCGGCAGCGCCCCGCTGCTCAAGGGCGCGGGCCATTTCACCGGCACCAGCATCTGGGATGGAAACTGTTGTATCGCGGGCCACAACCGTGGTGTGCGCAATGATTTTGGCAAGATCCACCTCTTGAAATCCGGCGCTGTCATTACCCTTACCACCAAACTGGGTGCCCGCACCTATACCGTCAGCAGCGTGACCAAGGTCTCCGTCAATGATGTCAGCGGCCTGGAGCCCTCCGACACCAACATGATCACACTGTACACGTGCGTGGAAAACCAGCCCGCCTACCGCTGGTGTGTCCGGGGCATTGCTTATTAAAGGTCTCCGCCAGCAACCCAGCAAAGCGGTTGCTGGTGGAAAAGGAGGAGCAAGGGAGCGCGCGCAGTTTTCGCCGTAGGCGGGAACGGAGTGCAGCGGACTTTGCGACGACGCAGCTGTTCAGCGAAAGTATTCGACTTTGGCCCCTTGTTGTGGTAGTGTTGCAGTTGC
This sequence comes from uncultured Eubacteriales bacterium, assembly GCA_949742895.1. The sequence goes on from CATJRT010000201.1 coordinate 4,672, forward strand.
AAAAACCCAACACAATAATGAGGAGGTCAAAGTTATGAAAAAAGGAACTGCCATTACATTTACGGTAGGAGTGTTCGCGGGTCTTGCCCTGTGCGGCCCCGCCGCCCATGCCGCCACAAACATCTCCACCACACTGAGTAGCCAACCCATCTATGTGGACGGCCGGCGGGTGTCCATGACGGCTTATTCCATCGGCGGCAACAACTACGTCAAATTACGGGACATCGGCAAGGCGGTGGACTTCGGCGTTGAATATGACGCCGCCACCAACTCCGTCCACATCGACCCCAACGCTCACTACCAAGAGGAGGTGACCACCCCTGCACCGGCCACGCCCTCCCCCTCCCCGGAACCCTCGGGCAGCTATACCATCAGCACAGACCACTGGAGCCGGGAGGATTTCTCCCAACAGGCCAACCCCGCCGTATTCACCGGGGTCTACAATAGGGCCCTGTACAACACCATCCGGCAGACACTGGTAGACAGCGGGGCTGGAAGCGCCCCGGCTTACACCATGGTGGCCCAGGGCGCGGACTACAGCGCGGCGATAGATTTGCTGGGACGAATGAGCGGAGCAATTCGATATGAACATTATGTACCTGCCAACTTCACCAACTATTGGCAATATCCCAGCTACTTTTCTGTATCCGCAGCGATGCCGGAAAACTTCCTGCTGGCAGCGGAATATGTCCAGCCTGCCATCGACCATTTGAACCGGCTCGGCTCAGGCCGGGACAAGGTAACGTACCTTAACGACTACCTCTGCACCCTGCTGTCCTATGAGCTTGATAAAACGGCGGGCATCCCGCAGATATTTGCACCCCATGCCAGCGAGTTGAAAGCTGCCTGCGGCTCCTATACCAGCGCGTTCAACTTCTTGTGCGGCGCGGCTGATATCCCCTGTGTCAGCGTTAGATCCTCCAACCACTCCTGGAACCTGGTCTACGTAGACGGACAATGGCTCCATGTGGATGTATCCACCAATGATCTGCGGGGCTGGCACAGTATCCTGCTCCAAGAAACCCACCCGGAGCAGATCGACATCGCGCCGGAGGCCACAGCCTTCCTCAAGGAGCTGCTGGTTCCCGGATCTACAAAATAACCGATCAACTGAACAGACAGGAGAGGCAGACCGCGAAAACGGCCTGCCTTTTCTTGTGAAAAATGAAAGGAGAGCCCATGAAACACAAACTTTCCACCAGACTGATCTCCATGCTGCTGGTGCTGGCCACGCTGTTCGGCCTGCTGGCCGTCCCCGCCAGCGCCGCCACGCTGGACGACAGCGGCAGCGTCAAGATCACCATGGACGGCTTCGGAAGCTACCTCAGCAAGAAGGCCGGCGGCACCATTGGCGGCGGATACTGGCAGTATACCAGCAATAAGGGCCTAAAAGGGGCCGCGTACTGCGTGAATTGGGGGCTTACCGGGGTTTCCCCCAGTAAATCCCTCACCATCCGTCCCTACAACCGGAACCCCAAGACCATGGGGGCCTTTGCCAACGGCTACCCCTCCCGCACGCTGGAGCAGTTCAAAGAGCTGAATACGCCCACTTTCCCTGACATCGCCAACCTCACGGTGACCGAGTACAAGTACGCCACCCAGGTGGCGGTGTGGGCCACCTGCGGGCAGATCGCCGTCCCCGGCACCGCCTTTACCGCGGGACGCACGTCGGTGGTGGTACCCACCTCGGATGCCCGGCAGCTGCGCATCTACCACAGCATCCAACGCATCTTGGCCCACGCGAACAACTGGAACAAGCACCTCTATGTGGGGATGTACATCCACACGGAAGAAAACTCCAACATTCAAGCGGTAGAGGTCACGAATGAGCGTGGGCTCGAAGGCGCCGCCGCCAACGGGGAAACCGGCATCAAGAAGGAAACCATCAACGGCAAGGAGTATTTCACCCGTGTGATGTACCTGGATTCCGCCACCTCCACCTGGATCGACGATTATAAGACCAAGGTGTACTCCCCCGACGCCCCCGCTGGCACCATCTTTGTGGCCGCCAACAACTCTCCGCTGGAAACAGTGCAGGAGGGCGGCATCACGTACTTTAAGGTGGACACCAGCCGGGGCCACTCCACTAATCTCAACGCCAACGGCTACGCCTACGGCGGCGCGTTCAAGGTGTGCATCCCCGCGGACAACGTGGCCAACGAGGGCTCCTTCTCCATCAAGGCCACCGGCGGCGTGGCGCAGTATAAGCTGTTTATCGCCGAAAACCCCTCCGCTTCCGAGCAGTCCTACATCATTTCCGATCCCGGCTACACCACCACCGGGGCCAGTGCCACCTTCAAATGGCAGGGGACAAATGAGACGTCCGATAAGGCCAGCCTCCAGATCACCAAGACTGGACCGGGCAACGCACCCCTGGAGGGCGCGGAGTTCACCCTCACCGGCGACAAGGGCACCATGGTCACCGGCGTCAGCGATCCGAACGGCCTGGTGGTGTGGACGGAGCTCCCCGCCGGTGAAAAATTCATCCTGTCCGAAACCAAGGCCCCGGCAGGGTTCCAGATCGCCGCCTCACAGAACATCACCCTCACCGCCGGGCAGACCACCTACGTGACGGTGCCCAACAACACCGTCCGGGGCTTCACCGTCAAGAAGGTCGACGCACAGAACAAGGGCAGTTTGCAGGGCGCGGTATTCCGCTTCGAGCAGATTGATGGGGACTATGTCACCACCGGTATCACCGGGTTCGACGGCCAGATCTCCTTTGAGGGCGACGAGCTGCCCTACGGCTCCTACCGGGTGACGGAGGAGTCCCCTCCCCCGGGCTACCTGAAGGATACGCGGGTGGAAACCGTGGAGTGGACGGGTGAAAAGGATGTTCTGCTCACCTTTGAGGACGTCAGGGAGGCCCGGCTGATCATCGTAAAAAAGGATGCTCAGACCGGGGTGTCGCTGGCGGAGGCCGTGTTCGACATCTATGCGGACGGCAAATACCTCACCACCGTCACCACCAACGACGCTGGGGAAGCTTACGTCACTGGGATCAAGGATGAGATGTACATCGAGGCGCGGGAGAAGATCGCACCGGAGCACTATATTTTGGATCAAAGCTCCCATGGAATCCACATCGATCCGTATGACCCCAAGATTGCGGATGATCCCGTGCTCACCATCACCAACGAGGCCAAGACGGCCCTGCGTATCATCAAATACGACCGGGTGAGCGGCACCCGGCTGTCCGGTGTTACCTTCGAGATTTACAAGGACAGCGAGCTGTTCGACACCAAAATCACCGATGAAAACGGCGAGATCAATCTCTTTGACCTGGAACCGGGCACCTATCTGGCCAAGGAGGTGTCCAGCGATGATGCCCACATCCTCACCTCCACCCCCCAGCAGATCGAGCTGAAGGCGGGCCAGACGGCCACCCAGGAGCTGGTGTTTTTCAACGACCAGAAGCCCGGGATGTGGCTGGTAAAGGTGGATTCCTCCGACCTGTCCAAGACCCTGCCGAACGTCAAGTTTGAGATCAAGGCGGTAGACGGCAGCTTCGGGCCCAAGGAGTTTACCACCAACCAGAGCGGTGAAATCGACCTGTCTAAGCTGAATCCGGGTGCCTATGTGGTGACGGAGCTGGAATGTCCGGGCTATGTGATCGACGACGCCCAGCGCATCATTGAGCTGAAGCCCAACGAAAAAGCCCAGTTTGTGTTCACCAACAGCAAAAAGCCCACCCTCAAGCTGACGAAAACCAGCGCGGACGGCACGGCGCTGGAGGGCGTTTCCTTCCGGCTGGCGAAAATCGAGGACGGTTCCCGTTATCTTGACCGCACCACTGACGCCAAGGGCGAAATTTTGTGGGAGGACTTGGAGCCCGGCGTTTATTCCCTCAAGGAGATCGCTACCGTGGACGACCACATCATTGACCTGCGGGAGTACCATGTGGAGCTGTTCCCCGGAAAAGAAAGCACGATTACGCTGGAAAACAACAAGCGCCCCAACCTCTATGTCATGAAAAACGACGCCGACACCGGGGAGCCTGTGCCCAACACCATTTTCTTGGTGAAGGCGGCGGACGGGCACTCTGTTGATGAAATCAAAACGGACAGCGAGGGCCGCGCCGAACTGAAAAATCTCCTGCCCGGAGTGTACGAGATTTCGGAAAAGTCGGTGCCCTCCCCCTACCTCAAGGACGCCGAGCCCCAGCTGGTGACGTTGTACCCCAACCGGGACCACACCGTCTACTTCAAAAACCACAAACGGCCTGTCATCGAGATTATCAAGGAGGACAGCATCACCCACGCGCGGCTGGCTAACGTCCGCTTCCAGGTGTGGTACGCCAGCAATAATACATCCACCGGTGAGATCAACGATCTGGGCGTCTATACCACCGACGAAAACGGGCGCATCGAGCTGGATGGCACCAAGATGGGCGAGTACGGCCTGCGGGACGGCTGGTTCCGGGTGAAGGAGCTGGCTCCACCGAAAGGCTACTCCATCAAGGACAGCGACACCCAGGAGGCATTTGTGGCCGCTGGACAGGGCCACACCTTCCGTTTTGAGAACACGCCGCTGTCCGCCCTCTGTGTCTGGAAGTACGACAGCGTCACCGGCGAGGCCGTGGAGGGCGCTGTGTTCCAGGTGAAATACCTGGGCGGGACCTCCGGCACCGGCGGCACCGTGATCGGCACCTATAAGACCTCAAATAACGGCTCCTTCACGGTGACCGGGCTGAAAGCGGGTACTTATATCGTGCAGGAAGTGGCCAGCGACAGCGGCCATGTCATCGACACCGCCCCCCAGACGGCCTACATCTCAGGCGAGGATCAGGATGTGGTGCAGCTCTATTTTGGCAACTCCCCCAAGGGCTCCCTGCTGGTGAAAAAGGTGGATGCCGGCGACGGCTCCCCGCTGAGCGACGTGGAATTTTTCGTCACCACCAGCGACGGCACCGTGGTGGGCGACGCCAACGGCAAATTCGTGACAGACCGCGCGGGCACCTTCCTGGTGGAGGGCATCGACCCCGGCACCTCGCTGGTGGTCAAGGAGGTTCGCGCGAAAGAAGGCTACATTCTGGATAACGTGCCGCAGGTGGCAAAAATCAAAGCGGGACAGACGGTAACGCTGGAGTTCCGCAACCAGAAGCAGGGCAATTTGATCATCCACAAGCTGTCCAGCCTGGACAAGGCACCGCTGGAGGGGGCGCAGTTCAAGCTGATCTACGCCGATGGCAAGGTGGTGGACACGGCGAACGGCAAAGTGTCCTCCAATGGGCTGTACTTCACCAATGCCGAGGGGCAAATCGTGATTTCCAATGTCACTGGCACGATCATCGCAACCGAAGTGTCCAGCCCGTCTGGGTACGCCATTGACGCCAATTCCCGCAGCCAGACCATCGTGGTCAACCCCGGCGACGATACGCAACACGCATATTTTTACAACGATCCCCTGTGCTCCCTCACCATCTCCAAGGTGGATTCTGTCACTGGGAAGCCCATCCCCAACACCACCTTCACCGTGAAGTACGCCAGTGGCGAGCTGATCGGGCGGTACACCACTGGGAAGGACGGCACTGTGACTATCGGGGGACTCCTGCCTGGTTCCACCGTGGTGGTGACGGAATATAAGGTGCCCGACACCTACGTGCTCAACACCACGCCGCAAACAATCACGCTGAAAAGCGGCAAAAATACCGTAACCAGCGGCACGGCTGGCGGCAGCGGGAATGGCGGCGGAAACGATTTGATCTTCGAGAACGACCCCAAAACCCGGCTGGTGATCGAGAAATATATCACTGGCACCACCACCCCCATCAAAGGCGTCACCTTCTTAGTCACCGATTCCAGCGGCGCGGTCATTGGCAGTTCCAACGGCGAATATATCACCGATGAAAATGGCCGTATCGTGATCGAGGGGCTGGAGCCCGGCACCACTGTCACAGCCAAAGAGATCAGGACCGTGGAGGGCTACGTGCTCGATACCACGCCCAAGTCCATCAAAATCAAGGTAGGCGAGGCGATGACGCTGCGCTTCTACAACCAGAAGCAGGGCGGTCTCGTCATCAAAAAGCTGGATTCTGTCACCAAAAAGCCGCTGAGCGGAGTGCAGTTCCAGCTCACCTATGCGGACGGCTCCTACGTGGACTATGACAACGGCCACATGAGCAGCAAGGGGCTGTATGAGACGGATTCCTCGGGTGAAATTCGGATCACTGGACTCACGGGCACTGTCATCGTCAAGGAGGTAAAATGCCTGCCTGGGTACACCATCGACCCGGCCGCGCAGAGCCAGACGGTTCAGATCAACCCCGATGACTGTCAAACGCTGGTGTTTTATAAC
>CATJRT010000202.1 GCA_949742895.1 uncultured Eubacteriales bacterium
ACCGCGCGCGAACGTTACGCTCCTGTTGATGAAATCCGGCAGACTCTCAAAACGTGCCGCCGCCAGTACGATCAGTACATAAAGCTGAAAGTCAATCTCAAAAACAATCTGATCTCTCTGCTGGATGGCACGTTTCCTGGCATCAACACACTTTTCAAAAGTGCCCCCAGGGATATGGATGGACATGAGAAATGGGTAGATTTCGCCGGGAAATTCTGGCACCGCGAATGTGTCTGCGGGTACTCTGAGAAAGCGTTCACAAACCAGTACCGAAAGTGGTGCGCCAAAGCTGGGTACAGATTCAGCGCAGAAAAGGCTGCGTCCATCTATGCTCACGCTTCCTCGCAGGTGAATACGCTTCCGATGACCGAGGCAATTCAGTGCCTCATTACCCATGCAGTGGCTCAACTCAACACAATCATAGAAACAATTTCCGCAATCCAACATGAGATGCTCACACTGGCTTCGCAGCTCCCAGAGTACCCAATTGTAATGCGGATGTTCGGCGTTGGCCCTGTTCTCGGCCCACAGCTCATGGCAGAAATCGGCGATGTGCGCCGTTTTGACCGCAAGCAATCCTTAGTGGCCTTCGCCGGTGTAGATGCACCGCCATGCCAGTCTGGCACCTTTGTTTCGAAAAACAGACACATTTCCAAACGTGGCTCTCCCAGGCTGCGGAAGACGCTTTTCCAAATCATGTCTACCCTCATTCAACACGCGCCTACTGACGATCCTGTATTTCAGTTCCTTGACCGAAAAAGGCAGGAGGGCAAGCACTACTATGTCTACATGACCGCTGCAGCGAACAAGTTCCTGAGGATCTATTATGGCACTGTTACGGCTTATTTAGAGAAGCTGTAACTTCATCACAAACGCCGATTTTTACTCCCGGTCCACGGCCGCCCAAATACGACGGCCTGTTTTGTTGTGCCCATTTTCGTGGGGTTATTTTTTTGAGATTTTTCTCCTTTTAGGTCTTGACAACTCTTGGCAGGTTTTGCAGG
>CATJRT010000203.1 GCA_949742895.1 uncultured Eubacteriales bacterium
ATGAGGGGCCACATAAGCACATACCCTGCCGTCCTCCTGCCGGATGGCCCGGCCCAGCAGCTTGATCTTCTTTCCCGCCCCCTCGGCATAGTCCACGTCAGCCAGTGTAATGCCGTTAATGCCCTCAGTGGGCGTCTGCTCGGGGTAGATGTGCCGGCCAAAGGCGATGGCAGCCAGGATACATATCTTCCGGCAGGCATCGTGGCCCTCCACATCGGCAGAGGGGTCGCGCTCGGCATAGCCGTTTTTCTGCGCCTCGCGCAAAGCTGTATCAAAAGACAGACCCGCCCGGATCATCCGGGTAAGGATATAATTGGTGGTGCCATTGAGAATTCCATAAATTTCTAATATTTCGTTGGCCGCCAAGCATTGGCTCAAGGGGCGAATGATGGGGATTCCGCCTCCCACGCTGGCCTCAAACAAATAGCACACGCCCTTTTCCTTGGCAAGCTGGGTCAGCTCATAGCCATGGCAGGCCACCAACTCCTTGTTGGAGGTAACCACACTCTTTCCTGCCTCCAATGCCCTGCGGGTGAAGTCCAGCGCCACAGCAGCCCCACCGATGGTCTCCACAACGATGTCCACCTCGGGATCATTCTCAATGACCGCGAAGTCCTTTACAAAACGTCCCGCAAAGGGACTGTCGGGAAAGTCCCGTACATCCAAAATGTATTTCAGCTGGATCAGTCCATCCGCTTTGCGCTCAATGCTACTCTCATGTCCAGTGAGCACCTCGGCCACACCAGACCCCACCGTACCGAAGCCTAAAATTGCCACATTTACCATAATCTCCGTCATTCCTTTTAGATTCTTTGTCAACAAAACATCTCGGAAAATGCCTTGCCCCGTTGTCGAGCTAAAGTTTTTCGCTGCGGACAACGATGGTAAGGAACCTAACGCGCTTTTTGGCTGCTTTTTCTCAAGAAAAAGTCACTCAGCCTGCCAACACCTCGCAACGGACCACCCCAGGACGGGCGCGCAGCTCAGCCAGCAGTTCCTCCAATCCGCCGGCCAGTCCACCGGTCTCCAGTCCCACTGTCACCGCCGCCGCACTGCCGTTGGGAATAGCCTGGTTAATAGTCAGCACATTGCCTCCCTGGTCTGCCAGCAGATTCAGCACTGATGAAAGCGCCCCCGGTTCGTTGCGCAGCAAAATCTGGATAGTAACGATTCTACCATGCAGCATATCCTGAAAGGGCCGGATGGCGTCCTTATACTTGTAAAACGCACTGCGGCTGATGCCGGAACGCCGGGTGGCAGCGTTCACTGTCCGCTCCTCCCCTGTCTCCAGCAGCCGTTTGGCCTCGGCCACTTTCAGGTAGATTTCCGGCAGCACAGTAGATTCTACAATAAAATATTTCGGCTTCTGGCTCTGCTCCATCCTGCTCGCACCTTTCCTGTCATTCCCCGAACCGCAGCCTGCGGGTACGTCTTTCTATTGTGGTCCATTGTACCACAGGCGCGGACAGAGTGCAATCATGAATCTGCTTGTGTTTTGAACAAACCTTTTTGCTCTTTTTTCCGCTTCTTCGGCAGAATGGCGCAAGCTATGGAGCTGATCCAAAAATCAGAACCGCCTGCGATAAATGCCGCAGGCGGTCTTTTATGTGTTCTATTCTATCCCCTCTTCTGGGTCATCCACCGGAATATACGCCTCTTCGCTCTCCTCTGGAACCGGGTCCCCGCTGGGCGGAGGCAAAGACGGTTCCTCCGATGCTACCGGATCCTCGCTGGACGGAAGAGGCAGGCTGGGTTCCTCACTGGGCAAGGGCACCAGCGGCTGAGACGGCAGAGGCACAGGCGTGGGTGTCTCCGATTCCACCGGGTCTACTGGTTGACCAGACTCTTCCGGGCTGGGGGACGCGTCTGGGGCCTCGATATCGCCCGACTCCTCCGGCGGAGCCTCCAAGTGGACGTGGCAATAGGGGTCCTTCAGCTTTTCGTAGAAGCTGAGCATGGCGTCCTCATCTGCAAGATGCACCGACGCACTGACAATCTCGCGCTCATAGTCCACCATAGACACCTCACGAACACTCTCCTCCGGGCAAAACTCTCCGGCCAAATGATAGCGTCCGGAAGGCTCCCCATTGGCCTTAAGGATGGGGCTGTCCATACAAATCTTGACGGACACATGGCAGGTGCAGTACTCGGTAGGCCCATCCCCGCTCACCAGGCGGAAAGCCCGTACACGGCTTCCGCGCACGTCGTTGGCACACTCCGCCGCCGCCTTCAGACCGCAGTCTGCGCACACGTTATAAGTGGACAGACTGTCCGGCACCGGGAAGGGCTGATTCTCCTTTCCCTCATGGAGTCGTGCCATCACCCGCTGCCACATCCACATGGCCGGACCATATGCGGTAGTGATTTTCTCATTGTATTGGGGATAGCCCACCCACACCGCAGCAGTGTAATAAGAGGTGTATCCGCAGAACCAGAGGTCGAACTCGTCGTTGGTGGTACCCGTCTTACCCGCCACAGTCTGTCCAGGGATGCGGGTCATATAGCCGGTGCCCGCGCTGACTACATTGGTAAGCATGGAATTCATATAATAGGCGGTGGACGGCTTGAGCACCAGGTCGGTCTTGGGTGTGTTGTCGATAACGACCTTGCCGTCGTTATCCTCCACCCGCAGGAAGGTGGTGGCCTTGGTAAAGGCACCGTTCCGGGGGAAGGTGGCATAGGCCGCCGCCATCTCAAAGGTGGACACACCGTGGGTCAGGCCACCCATAGACAAGGGGCTACGGTCGATATCCGAATGGACCTCGCCTCTCCGGTCTACATAGTACGCCGCCAGAGAAGTGAAGCCGTACCGTTCAGTCATATACTCATAGGACATCTCCGGCGTAACCATCTCCAGCACATTGAGAGCCACGGTGTTTTTGGAGACTGTCAGTGCGTCCAAGATGCTCATCAGCCCGTTATAGCCCAAAGGCGCGTTGACAGGCCAAGGTCTGCCGTTAAGCAGCTGGGGGTTGTCGTCGGACACAGAGGCCGGGGTAATGAGCCCCATTTCAATAGCCGGAGAGTACACGGACAGCGGCTTGATGGACGAGCCGGGCTGGCGGGTGGCCAGGGCGTTGTTCCATCCCCGGTTCACCGTCTTTTCTCCCACCGCCCCCGCCATGGCCACCACATAACCGTTGGAGTTGTCCACAACGGTTATGGCGGACTGGAGCTGTTGTCCAGTCTTGGAGGTGTAGTCCAGATTGGATCGGTCGGTATATACCGCGTCCACCGCCGCCTGCACCTCGGGATCGAAGGGGACGTAAATCTTCAGCCCACCGCTGTAAACCCGCTGGATACACATTTCCCAGGTCAGGTTGGTCTCCTCCTGAAGTGCGCTGGCCACCTCGTTGATCACCGCATCCACATACCAGGAGTTAACGGAGGACGGGACAGTCTCATCATCCGTCTCGTCTTCATCCCCGGAAATGTCTGTCCGTTCCCACTTGAACACCAGCTTTTCCGCCATGGCCGCATCCCGCCGGGCCTCGGAAATATAAGCTCCGTCAGGTGAAATATCCTCCTTGGCCATTTCCTTCAAAATGCTTTCCTGCCGCGCCTTGTTGAACTCCCGGTTGGTCCAGCGTGAACCGCTGTCATAGGAGTTCTCTGCGCCGCAGTATTCGCACACCTTGTCCCGCGAGAGGGAGTAAAGCTTACATTCCGGGTTGGTACATTGATAGCGGACCACGTCCACGATGCCCCGGGGGGCGTAGAGGGACGGATTGTTGGTGATACCCGCCAGACTGGCACACTCCGCCAGCGACAGATCCCATACGTCCTTGCCGAAATAATATTGAGCTGCGGCTTGGACGCCGTAGCAGCCGTTTCCCATATATATCTTGTTGAAATACCAGGTAAGCAGGTCCTCCCGCTCATAATTTTCCGTCAAATCAAGGGCGGTAAATATCTCCCAAATCTTCCGGGTGACGGTGACATCATCGTACTCCGTCATGTTTTTGATGAGCTGCTGGGTGATAGTGGAGCCGCCCTGAATGTTCCCGCCTGTGAACATCCGCAAAACACCGTTGGCGGTGCGCTTCCAGTCCACGCCGTCGTGCTGCCAAAAGCGTTTGTCTTCAATAGCAACAAAGGCGTTTACCAAATCCTCTGGGATGTCATTATAGTCCACCCGCTCCCGGTTCTCAGTGCCCACCAAAGTCTGAAGCTCCTTCCACTGCCCGGTCTCCTTGTCCTCATAGTAGATAACTGAGTTCTCGTCGAGAGTATAGGCGGACAGATCCAAGTGGGCCCGTGGTACTACAGCTGTCTTGACGTAAACGGCCGCATAGCAGACCAGAAATGTACCAGTAACCACGCCGATAAGCAGCAACGTACCCAACACCTGGAAAAAACGGATGAAAATAGTAAGGGCAATAGGGCGGCGCTTCTTTCGCTTTTTTGCGTGGGGCACCTGCTCATGCCTGCCAGACGGCACATGATCGTAATTTTGGTTCATATCTGACATTGAGATCCCTCCGATAGTTTCAAGCCATACAGGATGGCGTGGGTATCCCTCTCTCAAAAACGCGTCCGCACAGAGCTGTTTTCTGCACCGCATTTTCAGTTAGTATAGCACAGCTTGCCGGATTTGTCCACCCTGTTACCAATCCTGCCCAAATTCCTCCTTAGGATGTGTTCATAGCCGTTTGCGAAACTCAAAAAAGCGCGTAAAATCAAGGCGTTTGAGCCTCGAATATATCTGACTTTCCTCCACCAATGCGGTATAATTGCAGTGATGAAACAGCAAGAAGCAACAGTGGAGGAGGAAAAGCCATGCGAAAAAAAGTTGTGCAGATGTCTCTGTTTGACACCCACAAGGATGTGTCCGCCAAACTGGCTGAGGACAAACCGAAGTTGTTC
>CATJRT010000204.1 GCA_949742895.1 uncultured Eubacteriales bacterium
GAAGGGCGGGGAGACTTGCTGAAGCAGGGGGGGTATCCCCTGCCCAACCCACGGGGAGATTATCAGGCTATTCAGCTCCACCTCACCGCAGGCGAATAAAACGAGGGACGGCCCCAGGGCCGTCCCTTTTGTGTTCAGTGCTGGTTTTGTGTGCGCCACTCACGGGGGGAGATGCCGTAGCGCTTCTTGAAGGCCCGGGAGAAGTGGAGCTGGTTGGGATAGCCGCAGGCGGCGGAGATATCCCCGATGGAGGAATTGGTGGTTTTCATCAGCTCTGTGGCCTTGGACAGCCGCAGGCGGATGAGAAACTCCTGGGGCGGACAGCCCATATTTTCCTTGAACAGTTTGCTGAAATAGCTGCGGTTCAGCTTGCACACGTCAGCAAGCTCCTCCACGGTCAGCTCTCTTTGATAGTGATTTTCCATGTAGTTGACCGCTTCCTGGATGTAGAAGTCCTTGAGCTGGGTGCCGTGATACTCCTGCCGGGTAATGGAGGATTGGAGTAGCCCGTCAAGGAACAGGCACAGGTGGCCGATGAGGTGGAGGCTGGATGCCTGGTCGTGTTCGGTGATGTATAGCATGGTGTCCCGCACGGCCTGACCCTGGGTTGGGGTGTGGGGGATATACACCGGCTGGGAGGCGCCCAGTCCAGCGCTGTTCAGGTATTCTGCTACCCGCAGGCCATCGAACTCCAGCCAGACGTATTTCCAAGGCCAGAGCTTGTCGGCGCAGTAGGTATTCACCTGCCCGGGACAGATCAGGAAGCCCTGATCCGGGCCCAGACTGTAGTAATGGGTGACGCTGTTCTGGTCATTGGATTCCAGGCGGCCCTGACCAGAAATCACATAATGGAACAGAAAGTGGTTTCGCACAAAGGGTCCGAAGGAGTGCAGTGGAGCGCATTGTTCCCAGCCGTACTGGTAGAGCCGTAGATCGAGGAAATTCTCATTCGGAAAAACAGAAAAAGAAAACTCACCCATAGTCTTGCCCTTCCTTTCTGGTGCCGCCCCCGAAGCGGCCGTACAGATGGAGCCGGGTTTAGATGATGGATGGAGCATTGCGGGTTGGCCGCAACACTTTTCATTATAGCGGAAGTTTTTCAAAAAGTCCAGTGTTAATAGGAAATAACAGGGGAAATTGTCCGTTTTTTGTAAGAAGATGTCCTTGCCAGCGGGCGGCAGTACACACTCCTGTGGGAGATGTTTGTTCCAGCAGCGGACCGGGCGGTCCTTTTTGTGCGGGAACAGTGGCGCGGTGTACGGCCCGTGCAGTGACTCGGGTGAACAAAGGGCAGGGCGCCGGATTTTTACCGGCGCCTTGGGCTTCTTTTAGGTGGACGTGGAAACGGAGTTGTGATACAATAACGTGAAAGCGCATACTGTTTGCAGTCAGAGGGTTTTGAATGGATAACCGGCAAGCAGGCATAGCGTATGATCACATCGGAGGAGGGTTCGCATGGATAATCAACTGGTATGGCAGGAAGGGTTCAACATCGGCGTGGACCTGATCGACCGGGAGCACCAGCGGCTGTTCAAAATCATCAATAAGCTGTTCGCGTTTCAGAAAGAAGAAAAGGACAGCCAGTGGATCAGCCAGGAGGGGATCAAGTACTTCAAAGGTCATGCAATGAAGCATTTTGAGGACGAAGAGGAGTACATGGCCTCCATTGGTTATGAAGGATTGGAGCAGCATAAGCGGATACACCGTGGGTTCCGGGAGAATACGCTTCCTACGCTGGAGCAGGAGCTGGAGCAGACGAACTATTCCCAGGATGCACTGGAGCATTTTCTGGGTGTCTGTGCCGGGTGGCTCATTGGACACACCCTGACGGAGGACCAGGCCATGACGGGGAAGCAGGAGGGAAAGTGGGAAAACCTGCTGCCCGGCGAGGAGCTTGCGGCCATGAAAAAGGTGATTGTTCAGCTGGTGTTTGATATGTTCCATCTGGAGTCCCAGCTGATCAGCGACGCCTATGGCGGAGAAAAGTTCGGGCGGGGGATTTATTACCGGCTGGCCTACGGGACGCAGGGAGATGAAAAGCGGCAGGAGATCATCATGGTCTTTGAGGAAAAGCTGCTTATCAACACGGTGGGCAAGATCATGGGCATCCAGACCAACAAGCTGGACAATATGCTGATGCACGCCGCCCGGTATACGGCGCGGCAGTTTGTGGGCCGGATTGTGGAGCAGCTTCCGGACTTGGGCCTGTATGAGCTGAAGGAGGAAAACCTTCTGTCCTATGAGCAGTTCCGAAAAATATTCGAGCGGGAGAATTTACAGGTCAGTCTGCTGTTCAACACAAGTGGCGCGGGATATTTTGCCTACTGCGCCATTGCCCCCCACCTGCTGGAAAAGGGTGTAGGCACCCCCATCGAGGCAGAGAACGCCATGGACGAGGTGCAAAAATACCTGTCCAAACGGGAGAAACAGGAAGAAGAGGGAAGCAAAAAGCCGAAGGTGCTTGTGGTGGACGACTCTGCGACCATCCGGTGCAGCATGAAGCAGCTTCTGGAGGGAGATTATGAGGTTTCTCCGGTGGAATCCGGGGTGGCTGCTATACGGGCCATCACGCTGACCCGGCCGGACCTGATCCTGCTGGACTATGAGATGCCGGTGTGCGATGGGCGGCAGACGCTGGTCATGCTGCGCTCGGAGAAGGAGTTTGCGGACATCCCAGTGATTTTCCTCACCGGCCGGGGAGATCCGGAGAGCGTGCGGAGGGTGATGGATTTAAAGCCGGAAGGATATCTGCTGAAATACTTAAAGCCTGAGGAGATCAAGAAAAAAATTGACAATTTTTTCGAACGGAAAAAGGTATAGGCCGTTTGAGGATAATACAGGAGAAGGGCGCGGCCAACAGGCCGCGCCCTTCCATTCGGTTGATGTTGCCGTGCGCTTACACCGTGTCATTCGCCTTGGGTGCCACGTTCTCATTGAAGCGCATCAGGATTGCAGCGACCTGAGCGCGGGTGGCCATGGCGGCGGGGCTGAGGGTGGTGGTGGAGGTGCCGCGGATCAGGCCGACCGCATTGGCCCAGGACATGGCCTCGACGGCGTATTCGCTCACCATACCGGCGTCGGTAAAGGCGGACAAATCAGCGCGGGCGCTGACATCGTAGCCGCGAAGCTGGGCATAGCGGTACAGGATTGCCACAAACTGCTCGCGTGTGACGTTGTCCTCGGGGCCAAAGCTGCCATTGCCGTAGCCTTTGATGATGCCCTGCTCAGCGGCCCAGTTGACGGCGTCGGTGTAGTACTTGTCGGCCAGCACGTCGTTAAAGCTGCCGGCAGCGGCGCTGGGCTTGTTCTCCATGCGGTGGAGGATGGTGACGACCATGCCGCGGGTGGTGTTGGTGCCGGGGGCGAAGCTACCGCCGCCAACGCCGTCCATTATGCCGTTGTCATAGACGAACTGCACCGCGCTGATGTACCAGGCGCCCTCCGCCAGGTCGGCGAAGATGGTTTCTACTGGTGCGCCGCTCAGGGGAGGATTGTCGGGATCGGTGATGTCCTCGCCGGGGTCTTCGGAGGGCTCGGGGGTGCTGGGAATGACGATTTCAGAGATAAAGATCTCCCGGTTGACGGTCAAAGTGCCCAGTTCCTCCTGGATTTCGTAATTGTCCGGGGACGTTTCACCCCAAATCAGCTCGTAGGTGTTCTCGGAGGAGCCGATTTCGGTTTGCGTACCAGTTACGTTCAGGGTGACTTGCCCGGCGTCTGCCTCAACAAGGCCCTCTACGTGGCCTTCGGCGGTCAGGGGCTGGCCGTCATAAATCTTGACGGCACTCTCGGTGGTGACGATCAGAAGTGCCTTTTCAACAGTCAAAACGCCCAGTTCTTCGCTGATTTCATAGTTATCAGCGGGACGGTAGCTACCGGTGGGGCCGGAATATGTCTTGAAGGTCAGAGTATAGGTGTTTTCAACGGCGCCGGCGTCAGTCAGGGAGCCGGTGGCCTTGAAGCTGTAAACCTCGTCCTCATCGCCGGCCATCAGACCTGCCAGCTCACATTCAGCGGCGGTAAGCGCAGTGCCGTCATAGGTCTTAACGGCGCTGCCCGTTTTGACAGTCAGGGGAGCCTTGGCGATGGAGAAGGTGTAGGGCTCACTGGCAGCCACGGTTTCGCCGTCTGCACGCAGCGTATACGTTACGGTGTAGTCGCCGGCGTTTCTGGCGTAAGAGGCGGTGACGGCATTGCCTGCCCGTACGTAGCTGGCATCCACCCGCACAGTATGACCGTTCCACTCGATGGAATCGGCGTTGGGCGTGACCTCGAAGGTTTCGGCCTTGCCGTTGCCGTCGGTAGCGGTGACGGTGACGGTGTTGACTCTGTGGTTCTGGCCGTCATAGATGCCGTTCAGTGCATTGACATTGGCCTCGTCCACATCCAGGGTCCAGTTGATCTGCTGGCTTTGATAGACGGCGGTCAGAGTGACGTACTTTGTGCCGTCTGCATTGCTTTGAAGGATCGGGCTCAGTGCGCCCACTTCAACCTTCCGGCCGGTGCTGTCCTTCCAGTAGGCGACGGAGTCGCCGTCCTTCTCGTAGGACTTTACCTTGTAATAAGGGCTGCCCTTGCTGTAGTAGTAATCGGTCTGAATCCCGGCACCGTCCGTATCCAGGTAGGTCGCGCAGGCGTCCACATACTTGGCAACCAGCTCACCGATGGTCTGCTTATTTTTCGCGCTTGTAGTCTCTGTAATCTTCAGGGTAGCCTTAGCGGTAACAAAGGTGGTCTGGTCGTTGTATACGCCGGTGGCCTCGAAGGACTCCTTCACAGGATCGAGCTCGACTGTGTAAGTACCCTCGGAAAGCTCCAGTGTACCCAATTCCGGGTAAGCTGTGCCGGTAGCGCCATGCGGCTTGGAGGCTTGGCCAGCGAGGATTTCGTCACCAGCCTCGTTGCGAACAACATAGTTAATCACATAGTCATCTGTCACGAAGTAGTGATTATTGTTGGAAAGGATGCTGCTGGTAGAGACCTTCAGCCGCAGGGTAAACATCTTGGCGCCGCACAGCTCACATTGGTTCTTGCTGTCCAGGGTGTGCTCTTGGTGGCCTGCCACCGGAGCGCCGCAGTCATCGCACACGCCGTTGTGAGCGCCGTTGCCGTTGGTGGTATAGGTCACGTTTTCGTGGCTGCACTCAGCCCACACGGCGTAGAGGGTTCCTTCCCAGGGGGTCAGCGCAGTGTGTTCAGTTACAGTGTACTCACCGCCCGGCTGATAAACAGCGGCTGTGGTGTCGCTGTTTTCCGACCAGCCCAGGAAGCTGTAGCCCACCCGGGTGGGAATTTGATCGGGGATGGTAAAGACAGCCTTATCATTGTTGATGTATACGCCGTCTCCAAAAGAGGTGCTGCTCATGTTGGCAATGAACTGCGGATCGGGAACATTCTCCACGCCTTCGCTGTTGCCGTTATAGTTCAGCTTGAGGATGCGGGACCAGTTTTCAATGGAACCGGCCTTCACCGTACCATCCTCTTCGATATTGCCCAGGTCCAGTACATAAGTGGTCTCATAGCTTGGTTCAAAGTCCAGCGTCCTCGGGTTATTATAGAGCTCATGACCCAAATGGCCCTTCAAATTCCCCTCTGTAAAGGTGATAGTATATACCTTGCCACTGGAAAGCTCTGCATCGACCAGGAACTTGACATATAGGTAAGAGCCGATTGCCTTGGCAGCCTCCTCGGTATCATAGATCGAGCCTGCAGTGCAGGACCGGATGTACCGGGAGGCATCGATCTGGGTCGCAGGCACCACCACGTTGCCGTCCTCATCGGTGATCGTGTAGTACAGGTTAAGCGCTGTCCTTGTCGTATCCCTGGCATAGCTCACAGGATAATAATGCAGGTTTACATACACGCCCAGGAAAATGGCGTTCGCAGGCACCGCAGCGATGTTTGCGGCACGTGTCAAAGCACTTCCGTTGGTAGCATAAGTATTGTTCGCAGTGCGCTTGAACGAGCTGTTAAGCGTACCGGCTGCACTGATGTCGTTTGCAGTGAAGGTTCTTGTCACCCAGATGACCGTTTTACCGCTGCCGTCCACAAAACCGGTCAGTTTGTTTTCGCCGACTACGACAGGCTTCACCGGAGACGCGGCCTGGTTTTCCACCTTATACAATGCACCGGGGTCGCCCACAACGGTGATCTTGTACAGCAGGGTAACGCCCTCATCGGAAACCAGGATGGTCTCGTCCATGTTGGCCGGGATGTACGCATTGGCTGCGGACACAATATTCCAGTCGGGTCCGTCCTCCATGGAGCGGGTGACAAGTTCGTGGGTGAATTCACCCAGCTCAGATTTGTTGACCTGAACGCCGTTGGCCCGCACAGTGAAGCTGCTGGCCTCGTCCTGAACAGATACGGTGTTGTAAAGTTTAACAGGGGAATAAGACTGCTGAGTTGCCAACGTATAGTCGTCGCGGTTGCTCTTTGTCTTGTCGTACCTGGGAAGGGTAAACCTTGCCGTCAAGGTCAGTTTGCCGGAAGGCACAGTCACGGTCCAGGTAAGGCCATCCGTATTGGCGGCAATTTCCGTTCCGTCTTCGGCGTAAAGTTTGATGGGCTCATAGGGATCGCCATATTTGTCCACATACTTATTCGCGCCAAAGATAACTTTAGAAGTGCCGGCAGTTCCATCCCTCAGCACGTCGGTCAGAATAACCTCCTTCTCGCTGCTGCTCAGGTTGGAGATTTCAATAGTCCATTCAATGGTCTGGGCCATCTTGACCGCAGGTGCGGAAGCAGTCTGAGCTACAGTCAGGTAGTTCAGTTGGGGAACTTCCTCAATCTCTGCGGTGTTACAGATGGTGCAGGAACGGGCCTTTTTACCGGGGGCATCATAAGTTGCCTCTGTGGTGACGGTCCAATCGGTATAGTCGTGTGCGCCGGTGGCAGGGATCACGTCACGGCCTTCCTGAACCTTGCCGCAGATGGAGCATACCACGCCGGCGGTCAGGCCGGAATTCCCACAGTTGGCGGGCTGTTCCTCAACATCTACCCAGTTGTGGGGGCAGTGTGCGGCTTTGAGGGCCACGTTGCCGCTCCCGGTGTTAGCGGTAAACTGTTTGCTATAGACACTGTCATCATCCAGCTTATCGCCCCAGCGGGCAGCGCTGCCGCTGTCGCCAGAGCCGTCGTAATACCAGCCGGTGACGGCTTCGCCGTTGGCCAGGGTCCAGTCGCCGGTGCTGCTCAGAGTCAGGCTCCTGGTAACATAGATATCGTCGCCCATGCCGTCGGCGGTGTTGCCGTAAACCGCGCCGCCGTTTACAGTCAAGTCTTTCGCATAAATTGCACCGCCCTTGTCGCCGGCGGTGTTGCCTGTGATGGTGCCGCCGGACACAACGATTTTGCCGCCGCTGCCAGCCCAAACGGCACCGCCGTTGCCCGTTGCGGTATTGCCTGTGATGGTGCCGCCGGCAATCGTGAGGGTGGCTGTGGACTGACTGCCGTTCACATCAATTGCGCCGCCGATGGTAGAGCCATAGCTCTCTCTGCCGGCACCTCCGGTGATGACGCCGGTGCCGGCGCTGTCCTCGATGATGAGGTCATAAGTTCGAATACCGGCGCTGCCGAGAGGCCAGAAGGTGATGGTCGCGCCGCCATTGCCGGTGATGGTGTGGCCGTTCAGGTCGAAGGTCAGCTTGAAGCTGGTCTGCCCCAGCGCGATGAGGGCCCTGACATTGACGCTTTCATTTACATCGTCCAGCAGAGTGAGGCTCCACTCGGCAATACCATCATAATAGTGCGCATTATACACTGCATCCAGCGCGTCCTGCAAAGTATCATAGTATCTGCCGTTTCCTTCGGCCTCCACATAGGCGGCTGCTTCATCCTCGCTGACCACCTTTTCCCAACGGGCGTAGAGGTTCAGCGTTGCTGAGGTGCTGGAGACGTACGTGTCTCCGTCCTGATAACTATCGCCGGAAGCATCGGCTGTCTGTGTAGTCCAGCGGACCAGCTCATAGCCCTCGTAGCTGCAATCATCGGGGCAAACCAGTATCGCTGAGGATCCCTTTGCAGAGACTGTTTTTACCGAAGTGCTGCCGTCAGGGTAATTGTAGTGATAATTTACCGTGATGGTCGGCGTTGTCGGCTTTGCCGCTGCTGCCGGCTCAACGGCCCCGGCGCCAGCCGCTTCAAGGTCCACGCGGTCTGCGTTGAGCTCCTCCTTTGCCGCGTCGGGCGTCAGCTCCTCTGCGGCGGCTTCTCCCACTGCTTCTGCGTGGCCGTGCTCATCCGGCTCGGCTGCGAACGCACTGACGCTGAGCAGGCTGAGGACCATGCTCATGGCCAGCAGGAGGGCCAATGCTTGTTTCAGTTTTTTTGCCATACTTTCATTCTCCTTTTCAGAGTGATGAAATTCTGGCAGCTGGGCTGGCATGGCGGTTCCCCTTACCGCTGTAGCTCCCTGGCTTTGCGTCCCGCCCTTTCGAAACGGTTTGCTCTTTTCAAAATTCCGCTGGGGACACACAGGGGAATTGCTCGCCTTGGGCGAGCAGGGAAAAGGCGTACGCCTTTTCCCAAAATCAGGCTTGTCAATATCGACGTCCGGATGCGTTGCGGCGTATCAGTCCGGCTCTTCTGCGATTTAATGCACAAAAGTGAGCGGGTATAACAAACTTGATTTTCCTGGTAATTATACCAAGCCGTAACTCGGATTTCAAGTGGTTTTGTATCTTGAGATAAAATTTTGTAACAAATACCGACTTAACCGTCCTGCTTCCACATTGCTTGCCAAGTTGCGGGGACGTGAGGTTTGCTATTTTTCCCGACCGAGTGAAAATGGGACAAAAATGAATGTCAAACGGGCTCAGGCTGCAGCGGATCTCCGGTTACAGTTTTTTCAGAATGCGGGTCATCAGGGGGGTCCGCTTAAAGGGCGTCATGAGGTAGAGACCGTCTGTATAAGGGGCAATCTCCGCCGCGATGCGGGTAGAGATTGTCGCCGCCAGGGCTTCCGCCTCGTCCCTGTCCTTCCCTTCGTACAGCGTGATGATCTCATCGCAGATGTGCATACCGGAAATTTCATTGTTGAGGAAGCAGGCGTTTTTATGGCTCACCACAGGGAGGATGCCGCCCAGGAGCTTGCCCTTCAGGACGCTCCTGGCCAGCTTCAGGTTTTCCAGCGCTTCCCGGGACAGGACCGGCTGGGTCAGGAAGCCTGCGGCGCCGCTGGCTTCCTTTTCCAGGGCCAGCTTGAGCTGTATGTCAAAGTTCCGGGCGTTCAGGTTCAGTGCGCCGAAGATGAGGAAGGGGGTGTGGAGGACCGTGCCGTTGAGGCCGCTGACATAGCGGATGAGCTGCCGGGAGTTGAAGTTGAACACGCTTTTGACCTCGTCCCGGCTGTCGGTAGGGATGGGATCACCAGTGACCAGCAGCACGTTGTGGACGTGCTCGATGGAAAGCCCCAGCAGTAGGGCCTTGGTGGCGTTCAGGTTCCGGTCCCGGCAGGTCATGTGGGGCAGGACCTCCATCCCCAGCTCCCGCTTGATTTTGCAGGCCAGCAGGGAGCTATCCGCCCGAGGTCGGCCGATGGGGTTGTCGGCGATGGTGACAACGTCCGCCCCTGCGCTGCGCAGGGCGCGGATGCCGTCCAGGAAAAAGCCGATGCCGTCGTCCAACGGAGGGTCCAGCTCCACGGCGATGACCCGCTGTCCCCGGTCCAGCTTTTCCGCCAGGGGGTTGATGCCGGGGACAGGACGGGGGCCCGGTTCCCGGCTGGACTGGAAAGAGACGGCGGGGAGGACGGGAGTGGCCAGCGCGGCGGCGGCCCCGGCAATGTGGGCGGGGGTGGTGCCGCAGCAGCCGCCCACGATGGCCGCGCCGGCCTGAACAAGCTGGGCCAGCTTCTGGGCGAAGTAGTCCGGCGTACCCTGGAACGCCGTCCGGCGGCCCAGCACAGTGGGATAACCGGCGTTGGGCATGACGGAGAGGATCGCGCCGCCGGTGTCCAGGGTGCGGATGTACTCCAACAGGTGGTGGGGGCCGGACATACAGTTGAAGCCTACGGCGTCCACCTCGTCCAATGCGGCGGTGCGCCGGAACAGGGCCTGTCCGGACAGGCCCTCACGGGTGATGCCGTCGAAGGACACGGCGAAGGAGACCAGAAGAAAGGCGTCGGGGCACCGGGCCTTCAGGTGCGCGGCCAGCTCCGGAACGCCGTCGTCGGTGGGCAGGGTCTCCACCAGGAAGTGGCGCACGCCATGCTCCAGAAAGATATCCGCCTGACGGTAATAGTTTTCTCTGCGGCAGAGGGCCTTTTCCTCCGGCGCGGGCCCTATGTCCGCGAACACGTAAGCGCCGAAGGGGGCGGCGCAGTCCAGGGCCAGGCGGCAGGCGGATTCGATGATCTGCCGGGCCAGGGCCTCGTGCCCCTGGGCCAGATCTGCTCCGGCGGTGAAGGTGTTGGTCTTGACGGCGCGGCAGCCGGCCTCCAGATAGGCGCGGTGGATGGCGGCGATCTCCTCCGGATGGTCCATGCAGGCCAGTTCGCAGCGCTCGCCGGCCCGGCCGGACAGGGCGGCAAAGCAGGTGCCCATGGCTCCGTCGAACAGCAACGGGGTTCCGCCCTTCAAAAACGTACGGATATCGGTCATCCCAACACCTTCCTTGCAATTTCTACGGATTGGCGGGCGTCCTTGGCGTAGCAGTCCGCCCCGATCTGGCGGGCATACTCCGGTGTGACTACCGCGCCGCCCACCCAGACTGCCGGAGGCCGGGGCAGGGCCTTCAGCAGACGGACTGTTTCCTCCATGGCGGGCAGGGTGGTGGTCATCAGGGCGGACAGGCCCACCAGGCGGATGTTCTGCTCTGCGGCGGTCCGGGCGACGGTTTCGGGGGGGACGTCCCGGCCCAGGTCCAGCACGTCATAGCCGTAATTCTCCAGCACGGTTTTGACAATGTTTTTTCCGATGTCGTGGATGTCGCCACGGACCGTGGCGACAATAATTTTTCCCTTTTTGACCGGTGCGCCCCCCTTGTCCGTGATGGAGGCGCGGACGGCCTCAAAGACCGCTTGGGCGGCCTGGGCGGCGCTGAGGAGCTGAGGGAGAAAGACCGTTCCCTGTTCATAGCCCTCGCCCACCTGGTCCAGTGCGGGGATCAGGTGGCGTTCCACCAGGTTCAGCTCGCTTTCCGCGTTCAGGGCCTGCTTGGCCAGACGGCCTGCGTCGGCCTTCAGGCCCCGGACGATGGCCTCGTTCAGGGTCATCGCCGCGCTCTGGCCGGGAGCGGGCCGGGGGTCGGAGCCGCCCCCAGCGAACCGGGCCACATAGTCTTGGCACTGGCCGTCCTCCCCGGAGAGGACCCGAAAGGCGGCGACGGCGTCCAGCATTTCCCGCTGGTTAGGGTTGATAATGGGCAGGGTCAGCCCGGCGGCCAGGGCCTGGATCAGGAAGCTCTGGGTGATAAGGGGGCGGTTGGGCAGGCCGAAGGAGATATTGGACACGCCCAGCACCGTCTGGAGCCCCAGCTCATGCCGGACAGTGCGGACGGCCTTCAAGGTTTCCGCAGCCTGGTCCTGCTGTGCGGAAACGGTGAGGGTCAGGCAGTCGATCCACACATCCTCCCTGGGAATGCCATAGGACAGGGCGGCGTCCAGGATGCGGCGGGCGATGGCGGTGCGGCCTTCGGAGGTCTGTGGGATGCCGTCCTTGTCCAGGGTCAGCCCTACCACGCAGGCGCCGTATTTCCTGACGGTGGGCAGGATACGCTCCAGCACCTCCGGATCGCCGTTGACAGAGTTTACCGCCGCCTTGCCGTTGTAGACCCGCAGGCCGGCTTCGACGGCGTCCGGATTGGAGGAATCAAGCTGTAAGGGCAGGGAGACGGCGCTTTGCAGTGTCTTGACCACCCGTGGCAGCATGGAAACTTCGTCCACGCCGGGAAAGCCCACGTTTACGTCCAAAATGTCTGCCCCAGCCTCTTCCTGCTGGATGGCTACGTCCAGGATGTAGTCCAGGTCGTCCTCCAGCAGCGCCTGCTGGAAGCGTTTTTTGCCCGTGGGGTTGATGCGCTCGCCGATGACCCGTACGCCGTCCAGCCGGGTGGGAGTCGTAGGGGTACATACAAAGCTGCCGCCCGCATAACGGCGGGGGGCGGGAGCTTTTCCGGACAAAGCGGCCTTCAACTGCCGGATATACTCCGGAGAGGTGCCACAGCAGCCACCGAAGATGGTGACGCCGTATTCCAGGCAGGGGAGAAGGGCGGCGGCGAATTCCTCAGGACCCATATCGTAATGGCCGTCTACCGGGTCGGGAAGTCCGGCGTTGGGCTTGGCGATGACGGGCAGGCGGGTGTTTTTGCACAGCTCCTTCAGCAGCGGCCCAAGCTGGCCAGGGCCAAGAGAGCAGTTCAGGCCGATGGCGTCAGCCCCCAGTCCCTCCAGGGTGCGGGCCATGGAGGCAATGGTGCAGCCGGTGAAGGTGCGCCCCCCCTCGTCAAAGGACATGGTGACAAACGCCGGTAAACCGGAGTTTTCCTTGACGGCCAGCAGGGCTGCCTTGGCCTCGTAGAGGTCGGTCATGGTTTCGATGGACACCAGATCCGCCCCGGCCTGCTCTCCGGCCACGGCCACCTCCCGGAACAGCTCATAGGCCCGCTCGAAGGTGAGGCTGCCCATAGGCTCCAGCAGCTCGCCCAGAGGTCCCATATCCAGGGATATCTTTACGTTCGTTCCGGTGGCAGCCCGTCTGGCAATGGCGATTGCGGCGGAAATTATCTCCTCCACGGTGTGGCCTGTGCCCGCCAGCTTGGGCGCGCTGGCCCCGAAGGTATTGGCGCAGATGATCTGGCTTCCGGCCTCAATATATTCCCGGTAGATGGAGTACATCAGATCCGGGTCGGTAAGGTTGACCAGATCCGGCCTGCCGCCGGGGGGCAGGCCACGCTGCTGGAGGACGGTGCCCATGGCGCCGTCCCAAATGACGATCCCATCCTGTAAAAAATCAATTCCCACAGTGATTTCCTCCCTTGCGCATGGAACAGGTTTCCCGCATCCGGCAATAAGCGCAGCCCCGGATACGGGCGGGCTGAGGCCTGTCCGACAGGCCGATGACCGCAGTGACGGATTTGACGGGGTTAAGCAGAAGGCTCTTTGTAACGTGAAGGCCCAGCCGCCGGGGGGTGTCCAGGGCGGCACAGAGGTCCGGCTGAAGGCTCAGGGGCAGGTCGCCGTAGCCCGGGCTGAACCGGTCGGTGAGAAAGCGGTCCGGGAACCGGGCGGCCAGCTCCCTCTCGGCGTCATCGCAGCCACTCTCCACATAGGCGCTGCCACAGGCGTCCAGGATGACGGCCTGGGCCATATCCCTGGCCTGTGCCGACAAAAGCATTCGGTCGAAGGCGGAGCCCAGTGTACAGGCCAACAGGACTGCCTGGCAGCACTGCGTCAGCATACGGTGGGCGGAGCTTCCGGTAAGGGTAACATTCGTTCCCATAAGACATATCTCCTTACCGGAAAAGGTCAGGTCAAAGACCCGGTAGGTATACCGGGGCCGAAGCTGCTTGACCAGCGCCTCCGCTGTGCTGCTGACCTGCTGCCGCATATCGTCTGAAGCGTTTGCTTCCGCGCCCAGATAGCGCAGCGCGTCTGAAATGATTGGCTTGATAAGGCTCCCTCCCTCTGGCGGTACAGCCGTGTCTGAGCTATTATACAATGCGGTTGCCAGGAATTCAATCGGGGTATCGGAATTTCAGCGAAGTCCGGGGCGGAGGTGGAAAGAGCGGCGCAGGCATTTATAATGAGGTAGCCGGATGGGGCGCTATGGCCGTCTTAAATTTATTTTAATCATTTTCCCGGTTGCAACTTAAACGGCGGACTGATACTATTTAAGGTACAAAGCGTGACAACAGGAGGGGTTCGCCATGTATACTGTGCTCATCTGCGACGACGACAAGGATATTGTATCAGCGCTGGAAATCTACCTTACCAGCGAGGGCTATCGGACCGTTTCCGCCTACAACGGCGAGGAGGCCATCGCCGCCGTCAACGAGGGGAACGTCGACCTGATCCTCATGGATATCATGATGCCCAAGCTGGACGGCATCCGCACCACCGCCCGGCTGAGGGAAGCCGGAGGGAACATCCCCATCATCCTGCTCACCGCCAAGAGTGAGGACAGCGACAAGGTGCTGGGGCTGAACATCGGCGCGGACGACTATGTGACCAAGCCCTTCAACCCCATCGAGGTGCTGGCACGGGTGAAGAGCCAGCTGCGGCGGTACACCACCCTGGGGGGCAAGGCTCAGCCGGAGGAGGATGGGCTGTTGCGCAACGGCGAGCTGGTGATGGACGACAACGCCAAGGCGGTTGCTATGGGGGGCGAGAGCATCAGCCTTACCCCCATCG
This sequence comes from uncultured Eubacteriales bacterium, assembly GCA_949742895.1. Next base: position 14,354 of record CATJRT010000204.1, read on the forward strand.
AGTACAATATCCTTCGCCTGCTGATGAAAAAC
>CATJRT010000205.1 GCA_949742895.1 uncultured Eubacteriales bacterium
AATCTCCAGGTATTCTGGAAAATCAAGTGGCCCCAGATTATGCCTACCACCCTGTATATTCTGGTCATTACCACCATCAACAGTTTCCAGTGCTTCGCGCTGATCCAGCTGCTGACCTCCGGCGGACCGGTTCATGCTACGGATACGATCATGTACTACATCTATTACACCTGCTTCAACCTGTACCGCTACGGCTACGCCAACGCTATGGGCGTCATCCTGGCCCTGTGCATTGCGGTGCTTTCGGCTGTCCAGTTCAAGCTGGCCAAGACTGACTGATGGGAGGCGGAACTATGAAATCGAAAAACAAGGGAAGAACCGGCGCAGTCACCCATCTCTCCCCCTACCGGGTCATTTCGATGGTGTTCATCGTTGTCATTGCGGTGGTCGTTTTCCTCTTTCCTCTGTACTGGATCTTAACCGGCGCATTCAAGACCCCTGCCTCCATCAATGCCCCGAAACCGGAGTGGTGGCCGTCGGAGTGGACCCTGCGCAACTTTGAAACGCTGTTTTCCAACCGTTCCGCCCCCCTGTGGGAGCTGCACGTTCCGTTGAGCGAGTGGTTCACCAGGGATCACACTCAGATTGTGTTCTCTGCCGGACCCGTTGTGCCTGCGGCGTTCCGCTGGCTCATCAACACAGTGTTCATGGCTGTTATGGCCATGATCCTCACCTGCATTACCGCCGCCCTGGCTGGATATGCCTTGGCGAAGAAGCGTTTTTTCGGCCGTACCATCATTTTCTCGTTGATTGTGTGTGCTATGGCCCTTCCCAAGCAGGTTATTTTGATCCCCTTGCTGCGGGAGATGTCCAGCCTGCACCTGACCGACACCCTTTGGTCGGTAATCTTCCCCATTGTGGGCTGGCCCTTCGGTGTGTTCCTGATGAAGCAGTTTGCCGAAGGCATTCCCGGAGAGATACTGGAGGCCGCCCGCATTGATGGTGCGGGAGAACTAAAAACCTTTACCACGGTGGTATTCCCCATGATTAAACCGGGTGTGGGTGCTTTGGCCATCTTTACGTTTATCAATTCCTGGAACGACTACTTCATGCAGTTGGTCATGTTGACCAACACCAACGTCCTGACCAGCGCCTTGGGTATTGCCAAGATGCAGGGTCAGTTCGGTACAGACTATGGCCTGCTTATGGCGGGTGCGGCTATGGCCTCGGTTCCCATTATTATCGTGTTCCTGGTGTTCCAGAAGTATTTCACCAAGGGCATCACCATGGGCGCTGTTAAGGGATAACCTGACGGCAGAAATACGAAACAAGCAGTCCCGCGCAAGCCTGTTTCAGGCGTTTGCGCGGGACTGTGCGGGAGGGGTGGACGCCGCTGGAGCCGAACGGCCGTTTGCCTGCTTCCCAGCCTATTTTGGAAAAGGAGCAAAGCAAAATGAAGGATTTTTCCAAGTATGCGGGTATTATTCCTGCGTTTTATGCCTGCTATGACAAAGAAGGACAAATCAGTCCCGAGGGTGTGCGCGCCCTGGCCCGCTATTTTCTGGACAAGGGCGTGAAGGGCCTGTATGTGGGTGGCTCCTCCGGCGAGTGCATTTATCAGAGTGTGGCTGAGCGCAAGCTGGTGCTGGAGAATGTGATGGCTGAGGTAGGCGGTAAGCTCACCATTATTGCCCACGTGGCCTGCAACAACACAAATGACAGCCGTGAGCTGGCTGCTCATGCCGAGTCCCTGGGAGTAGACGCCATCGCGGCCATTCCGCCTATCTATTTCCATCTGCCTCCCGCTGCCATCGCTAAATATTGGAACGATATGTCCGACGCTGCCCCCAACACGGATTTTATCATCTACAACATTCCTCAACTGGCGGGGGTGGCTCTCACGGTGCCCTTGCTGAAGGAGATGCAGAAAAATCGCCGGGTCATCGGTGTGAAAAATTCCTCCATGCCTGTGCAGGATATCCAGATGTGGACAGATGAGGGCGTTATTGCCTTCAATGGGCCTGATGAGCAGCTTCTGTCCGGGCTGGCCGCAGGGGCTACCGGTGGCATCGGCGGTACCTACGGCGCTATGCCGGAGCTGTACCTGGAAATTCTGCGCTGCTTCCGCGCCGGTGAGATGGACAAGGGCCGGGAAATTCAGAACGAGTGCTGCCGCATCATCTATAAGATGTGCTCTGCGAAGGGCAATATGTACGCGGTTATCAAGGCGATCCTCCGTGTCCAGGGCGGTCCCGATATCGGCGGCGTCCGTGCGCCCCTGCTGGACCTGGCCCCCGAGGACAGCGCTGTTGTGGAAGAGGCGGCTGCAATGATCGCCGCCGCCATCGCAAAGTACTGCTGACGCAAGTCAGAAGTGATTATTGATTTAAAGGAGTTCTGAATCATGCGCGTTTATCAAGAAAAGGATTACGAAGCTATGAGCCGCCGTGCGGCTTCCATCATTGCTGCCCAAGTGGTCAAAAAGCCGGATTGTGTGTTGGGCCTGGCCACAGGCTCCACCCCCATCGGCACTTACAAAAATCTGGTGGAGTGGTGTAAGCAGGGTTACCTCAGCTTTGCCGAGGTCAGCACTGTCAACTTGGATGAATACCGTGGCCTGCCCGGCACCCACGACCAGAGCTATCGCTACTTTATGCAGACCAACCTCTTTGACCACGTGGACGTGGTCCCCGAGAATACTAATGTGCCCAACGGCATGGCGGAGGACGCCGAAGCGGAATGCGCCCGGTATGAGCAGACAGTGGCTGGCTTGGGTTATGCCGACCTTCAGCTTTTGGGTATGGGCCACAACGGCCACATCGGCTTCAACGAGCCGGCTCCAGACTATCCCATCGATACCCACGTGGTGGACCTGACCGAGAGCACGATTACTGCCAACGCCCGCTTTTTTGCCACCATGGATGACGTGCCCAAGCAGGCGCTCACCATGGGCTGTGGTACTATCATGAAGGCCCGCAGCGTTCTGGTGGTGGTCAGCGGCGCGGACAAGGCTGACATTGTGTTCAAGGCGTTCCGTGGTCCGGTGACTCCGGAGGTTCCCGCCTCCATTCTCCAGCTCCACCCCAACGTCACCCTGGTAGGAGACGAGGCGGCGCTGAGCAAGCTGATGGCTGCTCAGGCATAATCCAGGCAGCCTCCGGCGCATAGGTATAACGCAAGGGAGACGCTTGGAGCGTCTCCCTTGCTGCATGGTCTGATTCAAATTCTCAGGCCGCTGGGTGCGGCAGATGGAGCAGAGGACGAATCCATAGCTGCGGACGGGGATGGCTCCGCAGATGAAGCTGGTGACTGTGAAGCGTCCGGTTTACCGAATGTAGAAGCGCCGGGCATGGCCAGACCATGGAGAAAGCTGCCAGAGGAGGATTGCACCTGCCCACCGATTACCCGGTTCTTGTATATGAGCAGGGCGACCTGCACTGGCTCGTCTCCACTGGGATAGTTAAGAATCTGGTAGGTATAGCGTTTGATCCGCTTGCCGCAGTACTGGGTCAAATCAAAGCCCTGATCTAACTGAAGGGCGAGATAATCACTGTAGCTTTCGTCAAAGACTTCGGGAATCAGCAGCTCCTCCGTGGCCATTGGCTGGTCGGAGACCTGCCAGCCCAGGCTGTTGAGATAGGCCAGCCGGTCGTCGTTGCTGCGGATGTGCTTTACTTCTGCTGAGGCGGTGACTGTCCGCCCGCCCAGCGTGAGGATCACCGCCGCTGCCAGACAGCAGCACAGGGCAGTGATGCCCCCAGCCAGCAGCTTTTTCTTTGGTACTCGTGCCGTCACGATAAACATAGTACCACTCCATTATGAAAGGTTTGCTGGCCGGCTGTTCAAGCTGGCTCGTGGGGTGAAACGCGGGGACATGATTTACCATATGCGCCGAACGGGCAGGATATGTCTGGCGGCAAAGGGCTACGGGAGGGATGCAGATGGAACGGCTGGATAAGCGGCTGGCGGCCAGCGGACGGTGGAGCCGGAAGGAGGCCCGGAAGCTGATTCGGGCGGGGCGGACGGCGGTGAACGGCGCGGTTTGCTGCAGTCCGGAGGAGAAAGTGGCGGAGGACGCGCCTGTTACCGTAGACGGCGTGTCCATCGGCACAGATTGCCCGGTTTATCTGATGCTCCACAAGCCTGCGGGGGTGGTTTCCTCTACGGACGAGCCGGACGAACGGACTGTGCTGGATCTGCTGCCGGAGGAGTACCGGAGGATTGGACTGTTTCCGGCTGGACGGCTGGACAAGGATACTGAGGGGTTACTGTTGCTCACCAACGACGGTCCGCTGGCCCACCGGCTGCTGGCCCCCAAAAGCCATGTAGACAAGGTGTACTATGTGGAGGTGGACGGAGTTTTAGACGAAACGGATGCGGCGGCGGTCCAACAAGGGGTGAAGCTTGCGGATGGGTACATCTGCCTGCCCGGCGAGCTTGAGGTAATGGACGGCGGAGAAAGCGCATACATTACCCTCAGAGAGGGGAAGTACCACCAGGTCAAGCGGATGCTGGCGGCGCGGGGCAAACCGGTGGTTTATTTGAAACGGGTGGCCTTTGGCCCGCTCCAGTTGGATGTGGATTTGCTAAAGGGTGAGTGGAGAGCACTAACAAAAGATGAAATTGAAAGCTTTTTCCGTCAATGAGACGAAAAATATGGCAAATTAAACAAAAATTTTTCTCAAAACTATTGAAATCGGCAAGACAAAACGATATAATGATTTTATGTAGAGGATATACACAAAGAATGCGGCGGGGCAGCGCCCTCGACCGACCAGAGAGGAGAAGATCGCGATGTCCAGCCGGATTTTTCAGAGCATTGTGCTTCAAATGAAAGATTGCTCAGACCGGGCCGTGGGGGTCATTGACGAGCAGGGAACCGTGGTGGCCTGCAATGAGCTGGCCTGCATCGGTGAAAAATGGGGAGGCGTGGCTGCCATGCTGGCCTCGGCGCAGGACTCCCTGGTCGTCAGCAGCGGCTTTACCTTTAAGACCCTGCCAGGTTGGAACGGCCAGTTCGACTACGCTGCCTTTGCACGGGGCGAGGACGAGCAGGCCGCACTGATGTGCTCTATGGCGGTCATCGCGCTGAACGGGGCTAAAACCTATTATGAGGAAAAGCATGATAAAGCCACCTTTGTCAAAAACATCCTGTGCGACAACATCCTGCTGGGAGACATCTATGTCCGGGCCAAGGAGCTGCATTTTGTGTCCGAGGCGCCCCGGACTGTGATCCTGATCCGTCAGCTTGGAGAGCCGGATGTGGCCGCAGTGGATGTGATATCCAGTCTGTACCCCGACCGGCAAAATGATTTTGTGCTGTCCATTAGCGAAACGGATGTTGCATTGGTGAAGCTGCTCAATGAGAATACCGAAACGAAGGATTTGCAGAAAATTGCACAAAATGTGCAGGAGACCCTGTCACGGGAGCTGGGCATCAAGACTGTGGTAGGCATTGGCACCAGCGCCAACCATATCCGGGATTTGGCCCGCACCTACAAGGAGGCTCAGGTAGCCATTGACGTTGGCAAGGTGTTCGAGACCAAGCGCACCATCATCAGCTATGAAAATCTGGGTATTGGGCGGTTGATCTATCAGCTCCCCACCACCCTTTGCGATATGTTCCTGCGTGAAGTGTTCAAGAAGAATCCAATCGACGCGCTGGATCAGGAGACGCTGTTTACCATCAACAAGTTCTTTGAGAATAACCTGAATGTGTCCGAGACGGCCCGGAAGTTGTTCGTCCACCGCAACACGCTGGTGTACCGTTTGGAGAAGATCAAGAAGCTCACCGGGCTGGACTTGCGGGAGTTTGACGATGCCATTACCTTTAAGGTGGCACTGATGGTCAAGAAATATCTGGTCTCCCGGGGCAGTGAAGCCTGAATGTACGAATGATGCGAAGGCCGCCGTCAGGCGGCCTTCGTTCGGCTCTGAAGCGAGCAAAAAACTGTAATCATTTTGTAACCAATTTTCTGCTTCAACGACAGCCTATTTTTTGGAAATCCAGCAAAGGATGTTGACAGTGCTCGAAATAGCCGATATAATAAAAATAATTGCGCGACCGAAAAAGATTACAAAGCAGTTACAATGGAGATGCCGGCCATGATTCGACTGATCGACGTACATAAAGAATATGACAATGGAACCAAGGCGCTGAAGGGGATCGACCTGGAGATTGAGGACGGCGAATTTGTCTTTCTTGTTGGGCCATCCGGGTCGGGAAAGTCTACCATCGTAAAGCTGCTTACCGCCGAGGAGGTTGCCAGCCATGGACGGGTGATGGTCAACGGCTTCAACTTGAACAACATCAAACGCCGGCAGATTCCCCATATGCGGCGGACTCTTGGGGTCATCTTTCAGGATTTCCGGTTGATTGAGAAAAAGACGGTGTGGGAGAACCTGGAATTTGCCATGCGGACCATTGGGTCCAGCGGTCGGGAGATGCGAAAGCGCATCCCCTACGTGCTGGATCTGGTGGGGCTGGGGGACAAAACAGATGTGTATCCCAACGAGATGAGCGGCGGCGAGCAGCAGCGGGTGGCCATTGCACGGGCGCTGGTGAACAATCCCCATATGATTATCGCCGACGAGCCCACCGGCAATTTGGACCCCCGGCGGTCTCTGGAGATTATGACGCTGCTGGAGCGGATCAACTCCATGGGAACCACCATGCTGGTGGTTACCCATGAGAAGGATCTGGTCAATCGCTTCGCCAAGCGGGTGGTTGCCATCAAGGACGGTGAGCTGATCCGGGACGGTCAGGGAGGATACTACAGAGTATGAGAAGACGATTCAACTTCGGCTATTTTTTCATGGAGGGCTTTCGCAGCATCTTCTCCCACGGGCTGATGTCCTTTGCCGCCGTGTGTATGATCGTGGCCTGCCTGATTATTATGGGGTCCTTCTCCCTGCTGGCCATCAACGCCGACCGGATGCTGGGCCAGCTTGAGGACGACAACGAATTTCTGGCCTATATCGACGAGACTTACACCGATGCGCAGATCGCCCAGCTCCAGGCTCAGGTGGAGCAGGTGGACAACGTGGCCTCGGTGAAGTTTTCCACCCGGGAGGAGGCCAAGGCAGAGCTGCTGGAGAAGTACGGCAGCAACGGCCTGTACGCTACTATGCCCGATGAGGTGCTGCGGGACCGGCTGTCCATCCACGTGGTGGACCTGCAAAGATTCAACGAGACGGTGGAGGCGGTGCGCGCCCTGCCCGGCGTGGCTAACATCCGGGCTGAGGGTGAGCTGGCAGAGGGGTTTGTGGCGGTGCGTAATGCCGTCACTGCCTTGGCCGGGGTGCTGATTGCCATCTTGGCGGCGGTGTCCCTGTTCATCATCGCGAACACCACCCGGCTGGCTACCTTCGCACGCCGGGACGAGATTGCCATTATGAAGATGTGCGGTGCCACCGACAGCTTTGTTCGTTGGCCCTTCATCTTTGAGGGGCTGATTTTGGGCGTGACCGGAGCGGCAGTGGCGTTCCTCCTCCAGTGGGGGATATACGCCGCCGTATGTCAGGCCATGACGGCCAGCCATGCGGACACTTGGTTTACGCTGGTGGAGTTCGGAGACATTTGGGCCAACGTGCTGGGGGTGTTTCTGCTGGCGGGAGCAGCTATCGGCGCGGTGGGCTCCAGCTTTGCCATCCGCCGGTTTCTTCAGGTTTGACGTAAGACGCGGAATATTAGGAGGCGCGATATGAAGAAAAGGACTCAGCAGCTCGTCGTTATCCTGTTGGCAATCGCCATGCTGCTCACCATTATTGTGCCCGCGCTGAGCATATTGGCCAGCGCCGATGTAACCAAAAGCGACATCGAGAAAATCAGAGGAGAGCTAAGCGAGGTTGCGGCCCAGCGCAAGGAGGCGGACGAAAGGCTGGCCGCCATCCGCAACGATATGGCCAAGGCGAAAGAACAGGTGGAGCTGGTTCAGGAGCAGATTTTGCTCACTGAGCAGCAGATCGGCGAGAGCCAGGCGCTGCTGGACGCCTACGACGCCCAAATTGCAGAGCGGGAGGCTGAGTTGCTGGATTTGCAGGCCCAGGAGGAGGAGCAGTACCAGGAGTTTTACCGGCAGGTGCGCTGGATGGAGGAGACCGGGTCCGTGTCTTACCTGGCTATCCTGTTCGAGGCGTCCAGCTTCTCCGAAATGTTGGACTATGCTATGGTGCTGGGCGATATTATGGAATACTCTAACCGCATCATCGGCAAGCTGGAGGCCACCCAGGCGGCGATTGTGAAGACCCAGGCACAGATTCAGGCGGACCGGGATGAGCAGGCAGCGGCCCAGGCGGAGCTGGAGGCATATAAGAGTGATCTGGAGGATAAGAAGGCGGAGGCTACTAAGCTGCTCAACGAGATCGCCGCGTCTGAGAGCGAATATGCGGAGACCGCCCGTCAGCTTGCCGCAGAAGAGGCGGAGATCGACAAGTCCCTGAAGGACGCGGAAAAGCAGTATCAGAAGCAGCTTGAGGAGATAGAGCGCAAACGCAAAGAGGAGGAGGAGCGCCGCCGCCAGGAGCAGCTTGCCCAGCAGGGTAATAGCAACAACGGTACAAGCAGTGGATCAAGCGCCAACGTCACCACCGGGAGTTGGTACTGGCCCCTGCCCGGGCGGTACACTCTGACCTCCCGGTTCGGTGGGCGGATCGGCCCCCTCACCGGCCGCTGGGAGAGCCACACCGGGAACGACATCCCTGCTCCCTCCGGTACACCCATCTACGCCGCCAACGATGGCATTGTCACCACTGTGGGTACCAATCGTTACGCTTCCTACGGCTACTACTGCATCATCAGCCATGGCGGCGGCTATTCCACTTTGTACGCCCATCAGTGCAAGGTGCCCAACCTGACGGTGGGGCAGGCGGTGAGCAAGGGCGAGGTAATCGGCTACGTGGGCACCACCGGCAGCAGCACCGGTAACCACCTGCACTTCGAGCTGCGCGTCAACGGCACCCGGGCCGACGTGCTGAAGCTCTATCCCGGCATGACCTTCAAATATGAGGGCACGATTGTCAACGGGGGCTGAGTTTTGTCCAAATGATAGACCCAGGGGCGCGGGGGAAAACCCGCGCCCCGCTTTATTATCATCTCATGCGCGGTCGGGGCCGCATCACAATTTAAGGGGGTTCCACCTATGGAGGAACAAACGGTACAGGTACAGCCAAAACGGAAGCGGCGACTGCCGGGCTGGGTAAAGATTGTGCTCACAGTGGTGCTGACGCTAATGCTGTCCGGAGGAATCTGGTGTGCTCTGCTGGGGCCCAGCGGGCTGGCTATGGTGGAGACCTATCTGCTGGCCCGGTTTGCTTTTGTCGACACGGATGCCGACCTGGATGGAGCCACGGATGCGGCGTTGAAGGCGTTTGTCAAGGGGTTGGAGGACCGCTGGTCCTATTACAACACGGCTGAGGAGTACCAGAACACCCTGACCCGCCGGGCCAACAACTACGTAGGTGTTGGCGTCACCGTCAGCTATGAGCGGGAGGAAGGGCTGTGTGTTCAGTCGGTTTCAGAGGGAGGTCCTGCGGAGCAGGTGGGCGTGCTGGCAGGGGATGTCATCACTGCTGTGGACGGCGAATCCATCTCCGGTGAGGCCCGGTACAAGGGCGCGGATAGGATATCCGGCGAGGCCGGTACTCAGGTGACCCTCACCCTGCTGGGGGAGGACGGCTCTTCCCGTGAGGTCACCTGCACCCGCGCTACCCTGCGCAATCCCTCCGCCAGCGGGAAAATACTGGAAGGGAACGTGGGCTATGTCCGGATGAGTAATTTCTATTCCGGCTCTGCGGACAGCTTCAAAAAAGAGGTGGATGCCCTGGTGGAGCAGGGCGCGGAAAGCCTCATCGTGGATCTGCGGGGGGACCCGGGGGGATACATTGCCGAGTTGGAGGAGGTTTTGGATTACCTGCTGCCCGAGGGGCCAGTGTTTACGCATCAGCCCAGGTGGTGGTTTAAGTCAGTAACCCAGTCGGACGCGGCGTGTATCGACCTGCCTATGGTGGCCATCGTCAACGGCGGCACCTATTCGGCGGCGGAGCTGCTGGCGGCACAGATGCGGGAGAGCGTGGGTGCGCCAATCGTCGGGGAGGTGACTTCCGGTAAGGGCTATTCCCAAATTACCTTCCCCCTGTCCAATGGGGGTGGCGTGGGGCTGTCTACCGCTACTTACTGCACCGGCCGCGGTCATTCCCTCATCGGGGAGGGGATCGTTCCCGATGTGGAGGTAGTTCTGCCTAATGATGTGGCCATCGGCGGGGAGGGAGACATCCAGCTTCAGGCGGCCATTGACCTGCTGACAGAATAAGAAACTGTACCAATCGTCTCAACACAGTATCTGCGCGGCAAAACTCACCGCCCCAGGCCAGCCCGCCGCTGGACTGATGCGGACCGGAAAACAAAATATGGACCAAGAAGACTGTGAGCTGCCTTGTGGGGCAGTCACAGTCTTTTTTTGAAAAAGGGGGTTTCCTTTTTTTTTGAGCCAGTGTATAATGATACAGATATTCACAATGGGATGCTGTACCCATCCATATGACCACCGGCGGACTGCGCCGGGAAAGGATGATGTTCTATGAACAGGACCACGGCCCGGGAGATCGCCGTACATTTTGCATTTGAGCTGGCCTTTTCCACCGAAAGCGCTGGTCAGCTCCTGGCGAGAGAGCTGACCCCAGAGGCCTTTGCCGGTCGGGGTAGGGAGATTTCCCTGTATGCCGAGTTCCCCGGCGAGGGAGAGCTGCGCTACATTACCGCCCTGGTGCGGGGGGTGGGTGGACATGGCGCGGAGCTGGACAGCTACATTGAGCAGTACGCCAAGGGCTGGAAATTCCACCGGATTGACCGGGTGGCCGCCGCCATTATGCGGGTGACCATGTATGAGATCCTGTATATGCCCGACGTACCCAACAAGGCGGCCATCAACGAGGCGGTGGAGATTGCCAAAAAGTATGTGGATGTGGAAGTGGTGCGGTTCGTCAACGGCATCCTTGGCTCCTTCATCCGGGCGGAGTTCCCGGAGCAGTCGTGAGGGCGGGGGCCATGAATGGACTTTGCCTGGGCTTTGACACCAGCAACTACCCCCCCTCCGCCGCTGTGTTCGGGGAGGGCACAGCGGAAAACCGGGGGAAGCTGCTCACCGTGCCCGAAGGGGCGCTGGGCTTGCGCCAGAGCGACGCGCTGTTCCAGCACGTGAAGCGGCTCCATTTGATGACGGAGCAGCTCCGGGTAGACGGCGTTATGGGTGAAATTGCCGCCGTGGGGGCGTCCACGAGTCCCCGGGAGGTGGAGGGGTCCTATATGCCCTGCTTCCTGGTGGGGGAAGGGGAGGGCCGGACCCTGGCCGCTGCTCTGGGTGTGCCTTTCTATCCCTGTTCCCACCAGCAGGGGCACATTGCCGCCGCTGCGTGGTCGGCGGGCCGGGAGGATCTGCTGGACAGGCCACACCTGGCTTGGCACCTGTCTGGGGGCACCACCGAGCTCCTGCGGGTGGAGCCGGAGGGGCACACCGTCCGGGCAGAGGTGGTGGGCGGCACCAGCGACATCGCCGCAGGCCAGCTCATTGACCGCACTGGGGTGTTGCTGGGCCTGCCCTTCCCGGCGGGCAAGGCCCTGGACGCGCTATACAGCGAGGCGGATGCGGCGCTGGACTACAAGGTGAAGGAGCTGCTGGAGAAGGGGGAGAAACCCGCCAACATTGCCCGGTTCACCATCGCCACTGTGGTCGATGTGGTGCACCGGGCCACAGTGGAGGCCCAAAACCGCTGGCCGGGGCTTCCGGTGCTGTGCTCCGGAGGCGTGGCTTCCAACCGGCAGATCCGCTATGCGCTTACAGAATTTTGTCAGGCGGTGTTCGCCCAGCCCCAGTATTCTACCGACAATGCCCTGGGAGTGGCGATCCTGGCCCACCGGGCCCTGGAGCGGGAGGCTGGACGATGAATTTTTCTCAGCTTCCCGTGTATTCCGTTTCCCAGGTGAACGGATATCTGAAGGACCTGATGGACGGGGACCCCCTGCTCAACGGGCTGCTGGTGCGGGGGGAAATCTCCAATTATAAATGTTATCCCTCCGGCCACCATTACTTTTCCCTGAAGGATGAGAAGGGATCCCTGCGGTGCGTTATGTTCCGGGGAGACGCGGTGCGGCTGCGGTTCCGGCCCGTCAACGGGATGCGGGCGGTGGCCTTTGGCCGGGTGTCCGTGTTCCCAAGGGACGGGCAATACCAGCTCTACTGCACCGAGCTGATGCAGGACGGTCGGGGGGCATTGGACGAGGCCTTTGAGCGGCTACGCCGCGCTCTGGAGCAGGAGGGACTGTTCAATGCCGCCAACAAGAAGCCCCTGCCCCGGTATCCGGGAAAAATTGCCCTGGTGACCTCCCCGGCGGGGGCCGCTGTGCGGGATATGCTCCGGGTGCTGGGGGCCAGATGGCCCATGGCGGAGGTGCTGGTGGTCCCTGTGCGGGTGCAGGGGGAGGAGGCGGCAGGAGAGATTGCTGCCGCCATCCACGAGGTTAATAACCGGGCAGACATTGACCTCATTATCACCGGCCGGGGCGGCGGGTCCAGGGAGGACCTGTGGGCCTTCAACGAGGAGGCCGTGGCCCGGGCCATCTATATCTCCAACATCCCGGTGATCTCCGCTGTGGGCCACGAGCCGGACGTGACCATCGCGGATTATGTGGCGGACGTTCGTGCTGCCACCCCTTCCAACGGGGCGGAGCTGGCCGTTCCTGACCAGTGGGCGGAGCGGGCGCGGCTCTCTCAGATCATCCAGCGTCTGGCACGGGGGCCGAGGACCCGGCTGGAAGCGGCCCGCCGTGAGTTGGATCGGCTGAAAGACAGCAGGGTTTTGAAAACCCCCAAGGCTTCCATCCAGGAGGGACGGCTGCTGCTGGACGGCAATCAGCGGCGTATGGCTGCCGCCCTGCGGCAGCAGGTCCGGAGTGGACAGCAGAGGTTGGATGGACTAAAGCTGCGGCTTCCCATGGCGGCGAAGGGCCGGCTGGATCGGCAGCGGGGGGCGCTGGGCCGCACATCGGCGGCGCTGGACGCCCTCAGCCCCCTGAAGGTGTTGGGCCGGGGCTACGCCGCCGCCCGGCAGGGGGAGGATGTGGTTTCCTCCATCAAGGCGGTGGAGCCTGGGGATACGCTGGACGTGATGGTGTCCGACGGGGTTATCCGGTGCGAAGTGAAGGAAACGGAGGAACGGGTATGGCAGTGAAAAAGCAGACCTTCGAGCAGGCCATGGGCCGGCTGGAGGAAATTGTGAGCCAGCTTGAACAGGGTGACTGCGGGCTGGACCAGTCCCTGAAGCTGTTTGAGGAGGGGGCTAAGCTGGCTGGACAGTGTGAGAAGCTACTGGACCAGGCGGAGCAGAAGGTAAACCTGCTGCTGGCCGACGGCAGCGAGGTCCCCTTTGAAGGAGAAGAATGACTATGGGCTTTACACAGGAATATGAGGCCGCTCTGGCGATGGCGGAGCGGGAGTTGTCCGGCTGTTTTTTGGCGGACGTTCCTCACAAGGAACTGCTGGATGCCATGCGCTATAGCCTGCTGGCGGGGGGCAAGCGCATCCGCCCGGTGCTGACGTTGAAATTTTGCCAGGCGGTGTGCGGGGATATGGAGCCGGCGCTGGACTATGCCTGCGGGATCGAGATGCTGCATACGTATTCTCTCATCCACGACGACCTGCCCTGCATGGACGACGATGAACTGCGCCGGGGCAAGCCCACCTGTCATGTGAAGTATGGCGAGTGGCTGGCCCTGCTGGCGGGGGACGCGCTCCAGGCCGCCGCCATTGAGCGGCTGGCGTCCTCAGCCCGGACAAGCCCCGCAGCCAACGCCAAGGCCTGCATGGTGCTGGCTGAGGCGGCGGGCCGACACAATATGTGCGCCGGACAGTACCTTGATATCGTGGAGGAGGGAAAGACAGTGGATGTGGACCGCTTGACCCAGGTCCACCTGCGCAAGACCTCAGCCCTGCTGGGGGCGGCCTGCCTGCTGGGTCTGACGGCCTCCCCGGTGGAGCCCGCCGAGAAGCAGTGGACGGCGGCGCTGGACTATGCACGGGAGCTGGGGTTGGCTTTTCAGATCCGGGACGATATGCTGGACGTGGAGTCCACTGAGGAGGAGCTGGGCAAGCCCATCGGCTCCGACGCGGGCAACGGCAAAACAACCTTCGCCACTCTGTACGGGCTGGAGGAGTGCGCCCGGCTGGTAGCGGAGCACACCCGGCTGGCAAAGGAGAGCGTGGCCGGGGCGTTCGAGGACGCTGCATTTCTGTGCGGACTGGCGGACTGGCTGGCGGAGCGGAAGCATTGACGGAATATCGCGGGAAAACGGGCGCGGGAAAGGAGGGGGCGGTCCATGATTCCGGGAAATCTGAATGAAATCACTGATTTGCAGGCGAAGCTGCTGTGCGGCCAGCTCCGGGCGCAGATTGTGGACAGCGTGTCCCGCACTGGGGGCCATCTGGCGTCCAGCCTGGGGGTGGTGGAGGCCACTGTGGCCATCCACCGGGTGTTCGACCTGGAAACTGACCGGCTGGTGTTCGACGTGGGTCACCAGTGCTATGCCCACAAAATCCTCACCCAGCGGGGCGGACAGATGGACACCCTGCGCAAGCTGGGGGGACTGTCCGGCTTTCCAAAGCCCCGGGAGCACCGGACAGACGCGTTCATCGCGGGCCACGCCTCCAACGCCGTGTCGGTGGCCTTGGGCATGGCCCGGGCCAGAACCCGCACCGGAGAGCGCTACAGCGTGCTGGCCCTGCTGGGGGACGGCGCTATGACCGGCGGGCTGGCTTACGAGGGGCTGTCCGACGCGGGGCAAAGCGGAGAACCGCTGGTGGTCATCCTCAACGACAATGGGATGTCCATCACCAAAAACGTGGGCGGCGTGGCGCGGCACTTGGCCCACCAGCGGCTGAAGCCTCAGTACCTGCAATTCAAGAAGGTTTACCGCCGGATGACGGGGGCCACCGCCGCAGGACGTGCGGTGTACCGTTTTACCCACCGTACCAAGCAGGTGGTGAAGGACGCGCTGCTCCATTGCAGTATGTTCGAGGATATGGGCTTTACCTATCTGGGCCCGGTGGACGGGCACGATGTGGTCTATCTTACCCGGCTGCTGCGGTACGCCAGGGAGCTGAACTGCCCAGTACTGCTCCACATCAAGACGGTGAAGGGGAAGGGGTACGCTCCGGCGGAAAAGGAGCCGGACCGCTTCCATGGGGTGGGCCCATTCTGCAAGGAGGACGGGACGCCCTTGTCCTCCAGCGGTGGGGAAACCTTTTCCTCCGTGTTTGGGCGGACCCTGTGCGAGCTGGCTGGGGAGCACCCGGAAATTGCGGCGGTAACCGCCGCAATGAAGGATGGCACTGGGTTGGACGAGTTTGCCCGGCGGTTTCCTGGACGTTTCTTTGACGTGGGTATCGCTGAGGGTCATGCGGTGGCCATGGCGGCGGGGATGGCCAAGCAGCGCATGACGCCGGTGGCGGCCATCTATTCCTCTTTCCTTCAGCGGGCCTACGATATGCTGCTGCACGACGTGGCTATCCAGGGCCTCCATGTGGTGCTGGGGGTGGACCGGGCTGGCCTGGTGGGCGAGGATGGCGAGACCCACCACGGCGTGTTCGACGTGGGGTATCTCAGCACCATCCCCGGCATGAAGATTTACTGCCCTGCCAGCTTTGAAGAGCTGCGTTCTATGCTCCGCTATGCCGCGCTGAAGGTCCATGGGCCGGCGGCAGTTCGCTACCCTAGGGGGGGCGAGGGTGCGTTTAAGGGGATGGGCGGCATTGAGGGCTCGGTGTCCGTCCGTCCGGGAAAGGATATTACCCTTGTGGCCTACGGCACTATGGTGAATGAGGCTTTGGAGGCGGCGCGGCTGCTGGAGGTCCGGGGCTGCTCCGCCCAGGTGCTCAAGCTGAACAGTATTGCCCCGCTGGATATGGACGGGGTGGCAGACTGCGCGGTCCGGACCGGGCGTATAGTGATAACGGAGGAGTGCATGGACGTGGGCTGCGTGGGCAGGCAGATCGCCGCAGGGCTGGCCCTGCGGGGGGTGCAGGCCAGGGTAGCGCTGGTGAACCTGGGGGACAGGTTTGTCCAGCATGGCACCGTGGCGGAGCTGCGCCAGCTTTGCGGAATCGACGGCAGCTCCATCTGCCGGAAGGCGCTGGAGGTGATGGGCCGTGGCTAAAAAGCGTGTAGATGTGCTGATAGTGGAGCAGGGGCTGGCGGACAGCCGGCAGAAGGCTCAGGCTATCATTATGGCAGGGCAGGTATATGCCGGGGAGCGGCGGATGGACAAGGCCGGGGCCATGGTGGACGAGGGCACGGCGCTGGAGGTCCGGGGGCCGGCTCTGCGCTATGTCAGCCGGGGCGGGCTGAAGCTGGAGAAGGCCATGAAGTGCTTCCCTATCACACTGGAGGGCAAGACTGTTGCCGATATCGGGGCCTCCACCGGGGGATTCACCGATTGTATGCTGCAAAACGGCTCGGCAAAGGTGTATGCTGTGGACGTGGGCTATGGACAGCTTGCCTGGTCTATCCGGAACGATCCCCGTGTGGTGTGCCTGGAGCGGACCAACGCCCGCTATCTTACCGCAGGGCAGATACCGGAGCCGCTGGACTTTGCGTCCATCGATGTGTCCTTTATCTCACTAGGGCTGATTTTGCCTGCTCTGCGTCCGCTGATGAGGGATGGAGGGCAGGTGGCCGCCCTGGTGAAGCCCCAGTTTGAGGCGGGCCGGGAAAAGGTTGGCAAAAAGGGTGTGGTCCGGGACCCGGCGGTCCATCTGGAGGTGCTGGAGCAGTTTCTGGTCCACGCCCATCAGGCGGATTTTTCCGTGAGAGGTTTGGACTTCTCTCCCATCCGCGGGCCGGAGGGGAACATTGAATACCTGGGGTATTTGTGTACAGGCGGCGGAGAGGACTGTCCCATGGATCTGCGTGAGCTGGTCCGAAAATCTCACGAGACGCTGGAGGGAGAGGGATCATGAAAGTAGTGCTCAGCCCCAATCCCTACCGGGACCGGGGCTTGAAGGCGGCGCAGTCCGCCCGGCGCATTTTGGAAAAATGCGGGGTAGAGGCTACGATCTGCCTGCCCTTCGAGCTGGACGAGCACAGCCGTCTGGAGTTGCCCGCCGGGCTGCGGCTGAGCCGGCTGGGTGACGAGCTGGCAGGGGCGGATGTGCTGGTGTGCTTCGGTGGAGACGGCACCATCCTCCATGCCGCCCGGGAGGCCACCCCAAGGAACATCCCGGTGTTGGGTGTGAATATGGGCAGCATTGGCTTTATGGCGGAGCTGGAGCAGGGGGAGTTGCCGCTGCTGTCCCGGCTGGCCGGGGGTAGGTTCGCTGTGGAGCGGCGGATGATGCTGGACGTGGCGGTGCGCCGGGAGGGGAAAACGGTGTTTACTGAGACCGCCCTCAACGACGCGGTGGTCACTAAGGGGGCGGTGGCCCGGGTGTTGGATCTGGAGGTGACGGGGGATCGGGTGGTCATCTCGTCCTTTTCCGGGGACGGGCTGGTGGTATCCACCCCCACCGGCTCCACCGCCTACTCCATGGCAGCGGGAGGGCCCATTGTGGAACCTACGGCGGAGAACATCATTATTGCCCCCATCTGTGCCCACTCCCTCCACGCCAAGCCCTTTGTGCTGGACAGCGCACGGGCCGTAGGGGTCCGGGTAGCGCCAGGGAGCAAAAAAACCGCCTACCTGTCGGTAGACGGCGGGCGGGCCTTCCGGGTACAGCAGGGGGACTGGGTGGAGTGCCGCCGGTCCCGGCGTATGACACAGCTTGTGCGGCTCACCGGGCGGAGCTTTTATGAGCGGATTAACCAGAAGCTTGGGAAATCGGACTAGGAACCTGTATTCACAGCCAAAATCGCCGGACGGACGAGGGATTTTCCGTCAGGCGAGGCCAGTTTTCACAGGTATACTTGTGTGTATGACAAGAAAATGAACGAAGCATGGCGGGAAAAGACCCGCTCAGACAGCGGCTTGAGGTTGTGGATACAGGTTCTAAGACCAAAGCGGAAAGGGTGTGGGCAGGTTGAAATCAAGACGGCAGGCGGAAATCCTGCGGATCATCAGCCAGCAGGATGTGGAGACCCAGGAGCAGATTTTGGACAGTTTGCGGGAGAGCGGTATTCGGGCCACCCAGGCCACCATTTCCCGGGACATTAAAGAGCTGAACCTGGTCAAACAGCCGGCGGACAACGGTAGCTACCGCTATGTAGTGGCTGCGGCCCGGCCTGCTCCCCGGGCCTTTGCGGGGCGGCTGCAAAACATCTTCAAGGAGGGCGTCATCTCCTGCGACACGGCCCAGAACATTGTGGTGGTCAAGACCATGCCTGGTCTGGCCCCGGCAGCCGGGGCGGCGCTGGACGGGATGGAAATTGACGGACTGGTGGGCTCCCTGGCCGGAGACGACACAGCCATCCTCATCATGCGCACTGTTTCCATGGCGGAGGAGCTTTGCAAAGAGATCGAATCTATGCTGGATTGAGGGTGACGGGTCATGCTATCCCTACTTCATATTGAAAACATCGCGGTGATTTCCGCCGCAGATATCACCTTTGACAGGGGGTTCAACGTGCTCACCGGCGAGACCGGCGCGGGTAAGTCCATTGTCATCGACGCCATCGGAGCCATTATGGGGGAGCGTACCAGCCGGGACCTCATCCGTACCGGGGCCAAGACCGCCCGTGTTTCGGCGGTGTTCCGGGAGCTGCCGGCGCTGGAATGGTTTGAGCGGCAGGGCATTGCCCCCGACGAGAATGGGGAGCTGCTCATCGAGCGTACCATCCAGGGGGACGGGAAAAACGTCTGCCGGGTGAACGGGCGGCCCCTGCTGGTGACCCAGCTCCGGGAGCTGGGCTGTCAGCTTTTAAACATCCATGGCCAGCACGATGGCCAGCAGCTTTTGGATGAGGAGTGCCACCTGAGCTATCTGGACAGCTTTGGCAGGACGGAGGAAAAGCAGTCCGCCTTTTCCTCCGCCTATGAGAAGGTGCGCACGGTGCGCAGGGAATTGGACAGCCTCCAGATGGGGGACGCGGAAAAGGCCCG
>CATJRT010000206.1 GCA_949742895.1 uncultured Eubacteriales bacterium
GCTGGCGACTTGGTGGGTGTACTCTATGACGCGCTCCTAAAACAGTACAAAACCCCGGACGACCCGGAAACGCTGAAAAGCCTGAACAAGCTGTGTGTCTGGCTGGTGTTCTGCCTGTATGCCGAGGATGCGGGCATTTTTGGCGGAAAAAGTATGTTCCACGACTACTTGGAGCGCCACCGCTCTGAGGACCGGCGGGCACTTATCAACCTGTTCCGTGTGCTCGACCAGGATATTCCCCAGCGGGACAAGTATCTGGATGATGATTTAGCGGCGTTCCCCTATGTCAACGGCGGATTGTTCGCGGACGAAAATATTGAAATCCCGCGCCTTGGCGATGAAGTCGTCGACCTGATTCTGCACCGAGCCAGCGAGGATTTTAATTGGAGCGAAATCAGTCCAACGATTTTCGGGGC
Source organism: uncultured Eubacteriales bacterium (assembly GCA_949742895.1). The sequence goes on from CATJRT010000206.1 coordinate 417, forward strand.
GGTCTTTGAATCGACCTTGAACCCGGAGACCCGGCGCTCCGGCGGGATGCACTACACCAGTATCGAGAACATCCACAAGCTCATTGACCCGCTGTTTTTGGACGCACTCAAGGCGGAGCTGGAGGAAATTGAAGCCGTCGCCGTGGAGCGTACCCGAAAAGCAAAATTAGAAGCGTTTCAAAAGAAGCTGGCGAGGCTGAAATTCTTAGACCCGGCCTGTGGTTCGGGGAACTTCCTGACGGAAACTTACATTTCCTTACGGCGGCTGGAAAACCGGGTGATCGGCCTGCTGAACCGCGACCAGATTGTTTTAGACATGGGCAACCCGATTCAAGTTTCCATCGGGCAGTTTTACGGCATTGAAATCAACGATTTCGCCGTAACGGTGGCAAAAACGGCACTTTGGATAGCAGAATCACAAATGATGAAGGAAACCGAAAACGTCGTTCACATGAGCTTGGATTTTCTGCCGCTGAAAAGCTATGCGAACATTACCGAGGGGAACGCTCTGCGGCTGGACTGGCCCCGCACGGATTACATTATGGGCAATCCGCCCTTTGTGGGCTATTCGCTACAAAACAAGGAGCAAAAAGAGGATATTTTATCTATTTATGTGGACGAAAAGGGCAAGCCATACAAAACGGCGGGCAAAATCGACTACGTTTCCGGCTGGTATTTCAAGGCGGCGCAGCTCATGCAGGGGACGACCATTCGGGCGGCGTTCGTGTCCACCAACTCCATCACCCAGGGGGAGCAGGTGGCGGGGATTTGGAAGCCCCTTTATGAACGCTTTGGCATTCACATTGACTTTGCCCACCGGACGTTCCGCTGGGACAGCGAGGCCAGTATCAAGGCCCATGTCCATTGCGTTATCGTGGGGTTCAGCGTCGCGCCCTGTTTCTATCCAAAACGCATTTATACGACGGAACGATATCAAGAGGTTGAAAACATTAACGCATACTTGATTGATGCTCCAAACATTTTTATTGACAGTCGAAAAAGTCCTCTATGTCAAGTTCCTTCTATGACAAATGGTAGTAAACCCGTAGATGGCGGGTATTTCTTTCTCACGTCTGAGGAACGAGATGAACTGTTGCAAGTAAATCCTGGTTCTGCAAAGTTTATTCGGCAGATGTATGGTGCTGTTGAGTTTATTAACGGGAAAAACGTTATTGCCTATGGCTTGAAGGAATTTCCCCTGCTGAGTTGCGGAAAATGCCTTATATCATGAGCCGTGTAGAATCTGTACGGCAATTCCGATTAAGCAGCACAAAAAAAGACACTCAAAAAAGTGCAGAAACACCCACGTTATTCCAGCAAATTAGACAGCCTACAGATTATTATATTGCAATCCCCGAAGTTTCATCTGGAAACCGAAGATACATACCTATGGGCTTTTTATCGCCAACAATTATATGCAGTAACAAAATACAACTTGTTCCGAATGCTACTTTATATCATTTTGGCATAATGCTGTCAAATGTGCATATGGCCTGGGTGCGAATGGTGTGTGGCAGGCTCAAAAGTGATTATGATTATTCCGCTAAGGTTGTCTACAATAACTTCCCTTGGCCCAGCCCAGCCGACGAACGGAAAGCCAAAATTGAGCAGACCGCCCAAGCCATCCTGGACGCCCGCGCCCTCTACCCGGACAGCTCCCTTGCCGACCTCTACGACGAGACGACTATGCCCCCCGAGCTGCGCCGCGCCCACCAGCAGAACGACAGGGCCGTCATGCAGGCTTACGGCTTCTCCGTCAAGGACATGACCGAGAGCAAATGCGTGGCGGAGCTGATGAGGATGTATCAGAACTTAACTGAATCAGGAGGCCGAGAGAATTTTGAGGGAGACGATTCAGGAAAACGTTGAAAAGACCGTAGAAAAAACATCTCAGGAGGTCGTAGAAAAGCTGAAGCGCGATAAGGCTGAACAGGAAAAGAAGTCTGTGGAGAAGGATGTGCGTGCCCGCCTTCGTGGATTTTCCCGTACGATCCCCAGCTTTATTATGGCATACGGCGATCAAGGGTTGACTTTGGAAAATTTAGACCGCTGCGTGGGAGAGGAAACATAATTAGGTAGGTTCTTTATTTCCAAACCTCAAGGTTTGAATGGTTCCCTGCGCCGCCCTTGACTCGCGGCCCACAACCTGACCCACACGGCGAAATGTGGGGAAAGGGATAGAGAGCACCGGACTGGAAGCTTGGCTTTCCTGTCCGGTGATTTTGGTGGTTTTGGGTGGGGCTGCATCATCTGGGTCATGAAATTTCCCAAGGTGTGACGTAGACCGTGATGCGGATGTGTTCCGGTCCGGCGTCCTTGAGGGCTGACCAAATGTTTTAGCGGCTGGTGTCGATCTTGTAGTGCTCCTGCATCCAGTCATACAGATACTCCGCTGCTGTCCACGACATCCCTGCGGGCACCCAAATTTTCCCCGGCATCATCGCCCGGCAGGAGATCCCCCAGGCCTACAAAACCGCCCTGACAGACATCCCCCAGGGTGGAGAGATCGTGCGCTGCGGGGTGCCATCAAAGCACGGGAGGCCCACATCCCCATCCAGGCAGTGGCCAATCTCATCCGCCACCCAAACTTCGGCGGGGAGATCATGGTGGCGGGCCTGGGCTGTGAGAAGCGGACCTATGACATGGTACTGTCCCCCGAGGACATCACCCCGGAGAACACCTTGACACCCCAGGAGTATGCCGGACACGACGCTATGATGGACGCTATCCTGGCTATGGCAGAGAAAAAGCTGCAAAACCTCAACCGGTGCGTCCGGGAGGAGCTGCCCCTGTCCGAGCTGCTCATCGGGATGCAGTGCGGCAGGGCGGACGCCTTTTCCGGCCTGGCCGCCAACCCCAGCGCGGGGTATGACGCCGATATGATAGTCAAGGGCGGGGCCACGGTACTGTTCAGCGAGGTCACTGAGGTGCGCGACAGCGTACACCCGCTGCCAGTCCGCAGCCGTCCGCGCCAGCAACATCGTCTGCGGGCCCTGGCAGCCCTGGCCCTGGGCAAGGCGCTCTGTTTACGATTTCCCCCCAATGAGCGCCCTATCATGGAGTACGGCACTTTGATCACCAATTCAGGCTTCGCCGGTCTGCCGGTGGTCAGTGGGGCTTATGGCTCGGAGGGACTGTTTCTCGGTTCCCTGTTTATCATCCCCACCCGTGTCCTCATGTAGAGCGCCGGCATCTCGCTGGTCACAGACCTATCCTCACACGTTTCCTTTAGATGGGAGGGATCTCATGAATCAATGCCACGACGTTGTAATCACCGGCAGCGGTGGGCCCGCCGGACTGGGCATCATGGGCAAGCCCATGGCTAAGAACATCTTCAAGGGCGGCTATCCTGATCTGCTGGTCAGCGACCTGAACAAGTCCGCCACCAACCAGGAGATCGGTGAGAGCTGCGACGTGGTCATGACAATGCTGCCCAACTCCCCCCATGTGAAATCCGTTATGCTGGGCGAGGGCGGCGTAGCCTCCTACATGAAGTCCGGTACCACCTTCGCCGACATGAGCTCCATCAACCCCGAGGCATCCTAGGAAATCGCGGCGGGGCTGGACAAGAAGGACGTGGAGATGCTGGACGCCCCCGTGTCCGGCGGCGAACCCAAGGACCCTGGCCTTCATAGTGGGCAGTTACGACGCAGTGAGCGTCCTCACCTCCATGTTCATCAGCCAGACTCAGGAGAAGCTGTACACCTGCTTCAAGACAACTGCGGACAGCACCAATATGCCGGTCATCATGTATAACAACAAGCCCAAAACCAACGTGACCATCGCCCCCGCTACCGTGGTCCGTCTGGCCCGCGATTGCCCCAACATCGTGGGCGTGAAGAACTCCACCGGCATGGGCACCTTCCCCGAGGTCATCAAGGAGGCCCTGGCGCCCACAGACGGGCTACCACCAGGACACGGTGATATTCCTGCTCTCCGGCGGCGGCTCCGCCCTGTTCGAGGCCCCGCTGGTCTGCCACCAGGAGCTTCAGAAGATCACCCAGCACCTGCTGGCCAGCGGAGAGGGCATTACCAAGATGAACACCATCCGTAATCGGCTGTCCACTGTCAAGGGCAGGTGTTTTGCCCAGCACTGCACCCCGGCGAAGGTGTGTTCCATCGTGCTGTCCGACATCATCGGCGACCCGCTGGACATGATTGCCTCCGGTCCCGCCTACCCGGACGCCAGCACCAGCGCCGACGCCAGTGCCATTGTGGAGAAGTACGCCCTGCCC